>JBGPID010000064.1:0-11360 GCA_041484725.1 Geobacteraceae bacterium
CCTATATCAAAGGTGCAGGGATTGCCGCGGATGGGAAAGGCTACCTCTTTCGCACGGCGCATGGTCGCTCAAAAGAGCTGACTGACAGACCCATGAGCCAGGCAGATGCCTACCGAATGATCCGGCGCCGCGCGGCGGGTGTGAAGATACTTACCAAGATTGGCTGCCATAGCTTCCGCGCGACGGGTATCACGGAATACCTGCGCAACGGCGGCATGCTTGAAGTGGCGCAACAGATGGCGAATCATGAATCCGCCCGGACAACCGGTCTCTATGACCGCCGCAATGATCAGGTTTCGCTCGATGAGATCGAGCGGATTCGGATTTGAGATAGTTCTTCTCGTTTTATCTAAAAATGCGAAATTCAAAAAAATCGGCTTCCATATTTGCCCTGTAAGGGGCGTTTCTCCCCTGAGGTATATACCATAGTTGACGGAAAGCAGGTTAAAATCGGGTTCTACGCCTATATAAAAAACATATCTAGCATGAAGAAATATACGCTCTTAATTTCTCAACTCAGGTTCAGTTCAAGTCTGTAGCAGACGGAAACTCATTCATTCGTCATATGCCCCTGGGCGATTTTATTATGATGCGGTAGGTGATTCCCGCCGCGATCAATAAGGGCAAGACTCCAAAGCCGATGAAGATGACATCGGCGGGCAAGCGCAGCCACTCTATGAGCCGCATGGAATTCATGAATTCCGCCGTTCTCGCGTGCCAATAACCATTATTCAGCACATCCCGAAGTTGAAGCACCCCACCGGGAAAAAGGTTGAGTACAACCATCAGCGCAAGCCCTGTGTTCAGCCCCCAGAAGGAGATGCGGATATATTTTTCCGGTTTTACCCACTGTTCGTCTGTCAGAACCTGGCGCAAGGCAAAAACCATCATCGCTACTGCAAGCATGCCGAAAACCCCCATCATCGCAGCATGCCCATGATTCGGGGTGAGCATCGTCCCTACCTCGAAATAACTGACGATTGGGAGATTTATGAGAAATCCCAATATCCCGGCACCGACGAAGTTCCAGAACCCCACTGCGATCAGGAAATAGAATGCCCATTTATGCGGGACGGACATCATTTGCCCGCAGTCTGAACATTTCGCCCTGGTTACCTTTATGAAGTCCCAGCCGTCAAGGGTCAAGAGAGTGAGTGGCACGACCTCCATGGCGGAGAACATTGCGGCGAAGGCCATTGTTGTGCTAGATTGTCCGGTCCAGTACCAGTGGTGACCTGTACCGACGATACCCCCTCCGAGATAGAGAATGGCGTCAAGATAAACCACCCTCGAGGCGGTGATGTGGGATACCAGTCCCAACTGGAAGAACATAACCGCGACCATGACTGTTGCGAACAACTCGAAGAAACCTTCCACCCAGAGGTGAATGATCCAAAAACGCCAGTTCTCAACTACTGCCAGATTGCTTGCGCCGGTAAAGAACATGGCTGGCAGATAAAAGAGCGGGATCGCAACGGCTGCATAGAGGAAGAGCGAGGATATCTCGCGTCGTTCCGGATCGTTCCGTGTAGGAGCAAGTTGCCTGAAAAGGAGGACAATCCAGAGAACAAGGCCGATCGCCAAAAGCATCTGCCAGGCGCGCCCCAGGTCCAGGTACTCCCACCCCTGATGACCTATCCAGAACCAGTATTTACCGAGCGCCCCATAGACCCCGAGCATCTCGCCCAGAAGACTCCCTGCTACGACTATCAGCAGCGCAAGAAAGAGGATGTTGATCCCCTTTACCTGGGCCTTTGGTTCCTTTCCACCCAATGGGCTTGCGAGGAACAGTCCTCCTGCGACATAGGCGGTCGCTATCCAGAAAATCGCCAGTTGCAGATGCCATGTGCGGAAGATATTGCTGGGAAAGAATGGCGACAGATCAAGGCCGAAGAAGCCGGTGGGATCGGCACGGTAATGCACCGTCGCACCTCCTACCAGAGCCTGCGCCAGAAAAAGAAACGCAACGATGACGAAATACTTAATTGTCGCCCTCTGTGACTTTGTCGGCGAACCAGGAGCTAATATCGGACGGACATGCTCCTCCTTGCCTTTCCAACCGAGATAGTCGAATTTGCCGAAAGCGAAGAGTGCCGCGGCCAGGCCGGCGAGAAGGGTAATGAGACTCATCGCGCTCCAGAACGTCGCGTCAACGGATGGAGTATTGCCTGCCTTGGGGTCGTATGGGAAATTGTTTGTGTATGAATAAGGCTGGCCCGGCCGGTTTGCTACGGAGGCCCAAGAGGCCCAGGCAAAAAAAGCGGTCAGTTGCCGGAGTTCCTGAGGATCCTTGATATGTCTGACCATTAAACCCCGGTTTATTGCGGGCAGGGAAAAGTATTCACTCCATTTGGTTACCTGTCCGTTGAATGATGCTGTTTCCGATGGGCTATACCGCAATATGCGGGTTTCCGGGGAGTAGCGGTTCTGCTTCAGCAGTTGCCGGACCTCGTTGAGTATGTCCTCTTGTTCTGATAGGGAAAGCTCCGCCCACCCTCTCTGATAATGCTGTCGCGCAAGCGTGTCGCCTGAGTCCAGAGTGAGTGTATGGAGATAAGCTGCGGAGAAATCAGGGCCCAGATAGGCGCCATGGCCCCAGATGGTGCCGTTTTCCATGAGCCCGTATTTGAGGAAGACTTGTTGACCGGCAATAATGTCATCACCAGTGAACAGGGTTTCTCCTTTTTCCGTTACCACCCGCTCCGGAACAGGCGGCGCGTCCCGGTATGTCTTGACCGTCAACCAAATCAGGATGGAAAAGCATGATATCATGACAAGAATCACCGCGTTTCTCCACCAGGGAGAAAGCGATTTGCCCGAATCTTTTGCCTCTACAGTCGATATTTCCATTAAACACCCCATTGCCGTTGAACGGTATTTATCTTTTGAAGTATAAGGCAGATCTTCTTGACTGCAACAAATATTTACCGCTTTGCCCTGATCATCTTTGCCTACTCCTTTTCCTGCGGTATCTCATCTGAAGCGGCTACAGTCATTCTATTTATTGTTCATTTAATGATCCGGACTTAGTCTGATTAAGTCAAATGATCGCAGTTTCAAACACAGTTACCTCAATCGCCGAAGAAGCGCGGTATAATGAAAAGAAAGTTGCTTGGCCGACGACATTATTCGTGTCGGGTTGTCTAATGATCATAACCCTCGAAAACGATCAAGACTATTTTTGACAGGGAACGGGATGGCAATGCAAAAGAGTAGGGTCGGCCGCTAATAATGCAAGGAGGATATAATGACAGGGCCAGAGAGCATCAAACAGGATAGTAGCAGCAAGAGTGTCGGCGAGTTTGTCGCTGCCGACTACCGGACGGCAAAGGTCTTCGAAAAATACGGAATAGACTTCTGCTGTGGCGGAAAGGTAGCCCTCGCGGATGTTTGTCGGGAAAAAGGGATTGATCCCGGCATGATCCAACGGGAGATCGAGGCGGCAAAGAGTGAGCCGCTCGAGCGGAGCCTGAATTATGCAGCGTGGGAACTATCGTTTCTCTGCGACTATATCGTCACAGTACACCATGCCTATATCAAGGACAATTCCGGGCAGATCGCCGCCTATGCCCATAAGATAGCCGAGGTCCACAGTGCTCACCATCCCGAGGTGAAAGAGATAGCCGTAATCTTCGACAAGATTGCAGCCGACATGGCCGCCCATCTTCATGAAGAGGAGGAAACCTTCTTTCCGGCCGTCAAACGGGCCGATGCGGCCCGTAAAGCCGGTAAAACTGCTGAGCAACAGGACAGTGACACGATCAGGGTATGCCTCGCAAAGCTACGTCGGGAGCATGAAGAGATTGGCGATGCAGTCCATACGATCCGCCATCTCGCAAATGAGTATGCGATCCCGGGTGATGTCTGCAATACCTTCGTAGTCACCTACCAGAAGCTCAAAGAGTTCGAGGACGACCTTCACAAGCACGTCCATCTTGAAAATAACATCCTCTTTCCGAAGGCTGAGCAGCTCTGAGGCTACAGGAGAAGTCATGGATTCATCGGATCGTTATGCACCTGGCTGGCCGGGCATTCCGGCGCGCTGGACTTCCAGCGCCAAGTCTTGCGTGGGCACAGCACTCAGCAGCAAGAGCAGAGTCTGGTTTACTTTGAGTCATGGAATCTTGAACGAGATCTATTATCCGCGCATTGACCAGGCTTGTGTACGCGACGTGGGAATGATTGTAACAAATGGAACGGATTTCTTTTCCGAGGAGAAACGCTGTGCCGACACCGAAGTGCAGTGGCTGGCCGCCGGTGTGCCTGCGTTCCATGTTGTCAACACCTGCCGCCAGGGACGCTACCGGATCGAAAAGCGGATTCTAGCTGATCCCCAACGAGACGCTCTTTTGCAGCAGACCCGCTTCGTTGCCCTGCAAAAGGAAATCACGGATTATCGGCTCTATCTTCTGCTCGCGTCGCACCTGGGCAATCACGGAGCAGGCAATACCGCCTGGCTCGGCGAATACAAAGGCGTTCCCATGCTGTTCGCGCAGCGGGACGGAAACGCGCTGGCACTCGCCTGCTCAGTCCCATGGCTCAATCGCTCCGTGGGTTTCGTGGGATTTTCGGACGGCTGGCACGACTTGGTTTCCAACAAACAGATGACGTGGAACTACACGCGAGCCGAAAACGGGAACGTTGCCCTGACTGCCGAGATTGACCTGAATGCGGGCGCCGGAGAATTCCTGGTGACCCTGGGATTTGGCCGCAACGCCACCGAAGCGGGTAACCGTGCCCGCGCCTCCCTCCAAGACGGATTCGCCGCCGCACATTCGGAGTATTATCGCCAGTGGAAAAGATGGCAGGATACGCTGCTCCACCTGGACAAGGAGCGAACGGATGGCAGGCTGAATTTCTACCGGGCCGGCACTGCCGTCATTCGCACACACGAGGCCTTCAATTTCCACGGGGGGATAATTGCCAGCCTGTCCATTCCGTGGGGATTCAGCAAGGGGGACAATGATCTGGGGGGCTATCACCTGGTCTGGCCTCGCGACCTGGTCGAGTCGGCGGGGGGGCTTCTGGCTGCCGGCGCCCATGCGGAGGTGCGCAGCGTGCTCTGTTACCTGCAGGCAACCCAGGAAGTGGACGGGCACTGGGCTCAGAACATGTGGCTGGACGGCTCCCCCTACTGGGATGGTATCCAGATGGACGAAACAGCATTACCTGTTCTCCTGGTTGACCTGGCCCGGCGTGAGAAGGGATTGACCGCGGCCGATGTGGCCCGGTTCTGGCCGATGGTGCAAAAAGCAGCGGCCTATCTGGTTCGCAACGGTCCGGTCAGCCCGCAGGATCGCTGGGAGGAAGATCCGGGCTATTCGCCGTTCACGGTCGCCGCAGAAATTGCGTCCCTCCTGGCGGCGGCGGATTTTGCCGATCTGAACCAAGAGCCATCAATGGCAGCATATCTGCGCGAAACCGCCGATGTCTGGTATGCATCCATCGATCGCTGGATGTATGTCTCCGCTACGGATTGGTGCCGCGAATTCAACGTCGCAGGGTATTACGTCCGGATCGCTCCGGTTGACGCAGGGGAAGGCGTTTCGCGTTTCCAGCAGTGTGTGCCCGTCAAGAACATATCGCCAGACCGGGCCGGAAGTCCCGCCAACCATCTGGTAAGCCCCGACGTCCTGGCCCTGGTCCGTTTTGGCCTGCGGTCCGCCGACGATCACCGCATCCTTGACTCCGTGAAGATTGTTGATGCGCTGCTCAAGGTGGAGATGCCGGAGGGCCCCATCTGGCATCGCTATAACGGTGATGGCTATGGCGAACATGAGGATGGTGAGCCTTTCGACGGAACTGGGATTGGCCGGCCGTGGCCGCTTTTGACCGGCGAGCGGGCACATTTCGAACTGGCGGCAGGCAGGGTCAAAGAGGCTGGGCGGCTTCAGGCTGCTCTGGAATCCTTTGCCGGTGATGAGGGGTTGCTCCCGGAACAGATATGGGACGCTGCGGACATGCCGGAGCGGGAGCTCTTTTTTGGCCGGCCATCCGGTTCGGCCATGCCGCTCGTCTGGGCGCACGCCGAATACCTCAAACTGCTCCGCTCTCTACGCGACGGACGGGTCTTCGACATGCCGCCGCAAACCGTGCAGCGCTACCTGGTGGAGAAGACCGGGGCGCCCTTCGCGACGTGGCGTTTCAACCACAAGTGCCGGACCATGGCAGCCGGTAAAACCCTCAGGGTGGAGACCCTGGCGCCGGCCCTGGTGCACTGGAGCACCGACGGCTGGCTTAGATCCCGAGACAGCGAAAGCAGGGATACCCTCCTCGGCCTACACCTGGCAGACCTCGATACCTCCGGCCTACCGTCAGGGACAGAGGTCGTATTCACCTTTTACTGGCCCGGTGCGTCACGCTGGGAGGGGGTTGATTTCACCGTCAAGGTCATCGATTGATCCCATAAACGCGAAAAAATTTTTGAGATTATTTGAAAAAACTTTGGAACCTTTAGGCATCTTGATCCATCTATAAAGTAAGACAAAAGAACCGGAGGATAGGGGAATGGCTCAGGCGGAAGAATTTAACGCCACAGAAGGCATGATGCCGGATCAGGATATTGTAGGACGGGTTCTGGGAGGGGACATCGCTTGCTTCGAGCTGATCATGCGGCGATACAACCGCCGCCTGTATAGGATCGCCCGTGGGGTCCTCCGGAACGAGGCCGACGCTGAAGACGCGGTCCAGGATACCTATTTAACCGCTTACGAAAAGCTGGAGCAATTTCAGGGAAAGGGTCCTTTGTCGGCCTGGCTGGCGAAAATAACCATTAACGAGGCATTGGGCCGTTTGCGCAGCACAGGCGCCGCGAAGGAAAGCATCTCATTGGATGACCCGAACCAAAAGGAGGAGGCGAATTTTATGGCCTACTTGACTTCCCCGGCTCCCAGCCCGGAACAGAACGCAGCACGCGGGGAATTGCGCCGGCTGATGGAATCGGCCATTGATGCCCTCCCCGAGGCATATCGCCTGGTTTTTATCTTGTGTGGTGTCGAGGAGATGTCCGTGGCGGAGACCGCCTATTGTCTTGAGGTGGAGCCGGCCACGGTTAAAACCCGGTATCACCGGGCGCGTAACATACTTAAAGAGAATCTGTCCAGCCTGGTGGACTCGGCTGCCGGCGAGGCATTTCCGTTTGCCGGAGAACGTTGTGACCGGATTGTCGCCGGAGTCCTCCGCAGGCTCGAACCCCGTGGCCGTAAATAGTCTGTTTCCGTGAGAAAACAGGAGAATGTCCGGTTGCGGGAAAGAACAGGAAAAGGAGATGATACCATGAAAAAGTTACTTACGATAAGCGCGGTGCTGCTGTCTTTTGCCCTTCCGGCATACGCTGCAGGCCCAGTACATTTGCCCGATTCATCGTATAAGAAGGTGAGTTCCCTGGTCGCCCTTCCGGATTTTCTTCCGGGGATGGGAACTCTTTACGTGAATCCTTCAACCCTGCCGGTCGGTCCGTTTCTGGCTTATGACCGGGACAACAAGCTGGTTGCGACCATATACATGGTGCCGCTAAGCGATATGGAACAGCACAAGGCCTTCACAGGGCTGGCGGTGGGCAACAAGAACGTCAAAAAGGTGGACATTACCTTTAATGCCGGCCACCCCGGCGTGGAATCGCCACACTATCACGTGACCATCTGGCACGTAAACCCTGAGTCGGCGAAGGTGAAATAGCCATGATCAGCCGGAGGGAACTGTTAAAGGCCGGCGGCCTCTGGCTTGCCGGCCTGGCCCTGGGTCGTTTCGCCTGGGGTGCCGAAGGTGAGGACGTTGTCGAAATCTTTATGCGCAGCACTCCTGATGGCTCACTGGTCACATTTGATCCCGTTGGCCTCCTGGTCAGACCGGGCCAACGGGTCCGCTGGGTGAACGACGGGAACAATGTGCATACATCGACCGCATACCATCCGGCCAACGATCACCATCCCCTGCGTATTCCAGCTGCTGTTACGCCCTGGAATTCCGGTTATCTGGTTAACAAAGGCGACAGCTTCGAGGTCAGGCTGACCGTGGAAGGGGTTTACGACTATTACTGCATCCCGCACGAAGCTAGCGGAATGGTGGGCAGGATCATCGTCTATGGGGCAAAGGAGGCCAACCCGACTTCTTTTGCGCCATACCCTGATAATCCGCGGAGAAAGGAGTGGAAAACAATACCGGATGCGGCCTTGCGGAATTTCCCACCCATCCCTGCAATTCTTAAAAAGGGACGAACAGTCGGCCTCGTGGAGCATCATATTCATGTAAACAACAAGTAAAGAAATGGTCCGCATGGAGTGGCCGCACATTATTCGGTATAATATACGCTATGGATGATATAGATATCCGGACGGATGAGACATCGCGCAGGGGAGCTGCTCATGGGTGAAAAAACCGTTCCGTATGCCGAAATCCGGGACACATTGATGACCGGGGATATAGTGCTCTTTCATGGACTGGGCTGGGAGAGCGACATCATCCAGGTTATGGAGTTGAGTCAATGGACTCATGTAGCGATGGTGGTCAGGGCACCTGAAATTGATTATCCACTGATCTGGGAATCCACCCCCCTTCAGTTTATCGAAGATAAGGCCATTCACAAAAAGAAGGCGGGTGCCAGGCTCGTGTCTCTGGATGAGCGCCTGGCTGTCGCAGTCGAGAAAAGGCTGTACGGCAGGTTTGCAGTAAGGCGTCTGGAGGTGGTCCGGAGTGAGGAAATGATAGAGACGCTCAAAAAATTCATCTCTGGCAAGGTTCACCAATTGCCTTTCCCCAGCGACTGGAAGATGCTGCTTGAGTTCCTTCGGGGAAGGCTGCATATGGAAGAAAAGGCCAGGACCGATGATGTCTATTGCGCTGAGCTTGTTGCCGAAACTTATAAGCAGATGCGTCTGTTATCTCACGAGGTACCTTCAACCAGTTTTATCCCAAAGAACTTTTCCTCTAAGGTGGCATTAACCCTGTTAAAGGACGCAAAATTAGGCGAGGAGATATTTCTGATTGTTGAGGAGCATCCCTCACCGGCAGAGTAACCTCGCCTTTCGTATAACCTATAACAATTGGAATTTCAGGCCAGTCGCACCAAAGAGGGATACTTCGCCGGCGCAGGAGAAATAACCGTAAAGGTGCTGGCCGAAAGGGGCAGCGGCCTCCTGTTGGGAGGCCAGATCGTCGGGATGGAAGGTTCGGCCAAACGATCGACACCCTGGCAACGGCTCTTCATGCCGGCTTTACGGTGGAGGAGATGATCAATATCGATCTTGGCTACGCTCCCCCCTTTTCACCTGTCTGGGACCCGGTCGTGACCGCTGCCCGTGAAGCAACAAAGAAGCTTTAGCAAGATGCGGGCTGGATTCTCACGGAAAGGCGGGACAAACTTGCAGTTCTCTGGTTACGGTTATTAGTCATGAAAGCACAAGAATCGCATACTCAGGTATCAATTTTTACTGTGGGGCATTCGACTCACAGCCTCGACGACTTTATCGCGCTGCTGCGGGCATACGGCATCGAGCGGCTGGTGGATGTGCGGACAATCCCCCGTTCCCGGCATAACCCGCAGTTCAACCACGACACGCTGGGCAAGTTTCTCCGTAACCGCCGCATCGGTTACAGGCACATGAAAGAGCTGGGAGGGTTGCGCCACGCCCGCGCCGATTCCCCCAACACCGGCTGGCATAATCCTTCATTCCGCGGCTTCGCTGATTACATGCAGACGCCGGAGTTTGCCTCGGCCGTGGCTAAACTTATCGAACTGGCCACAGAGAAGATTACCGTCATCATGTGCGCCGAGGCGGTACCCTGGCGCTGCCACCGCTCCCTCATCGGCGATGCCCTTGTAATCCGTGGTGTTGAGGTAAGGGATATATTCAGCTCCAAAACCACTAAACCCCACGTCTTAACCGCCATGGCTATGGTGCGGGGAAATACAGTAACGTACCCTGCTCAGGAGGCGGATAAAAGTAATATGTCTGGCCTTTTGTGGACAGAAAAAAGAAAGGAGTGACACATGCAAGCACGCGGTCCTCTCATGGTGGAACATCGACTCATCGAGCGGATGATCTCGCTCATCAAACATGACCTTGCACAAATTGAATCGACACGCAAGATCGATTCTGTGTTAATTGATACAGTGGTTGATTTCATACATATGTATGCAGATCGGACGCATCACGGGAAAGAAGAGGAGATACTCTTTCGAGACTTGAGCAAACGGCCTTTGTCTAGCGAAGACCAGCGGGTCATGAAGGAACTGATCGAGGAACACGCCTTTTGCAGGCAGACAAACAAAGAGCTGGCTGAGGCCAACATGCGTTATCGGAACGGCGATGCATCCGCCTTGGCAGACATTGCCAGCAAGCTTCACACGTTTGTCGAGTTCTACCCCAAGCATATCGATAAAGAGGACAAGGTCTTTTTCCCAGCATCTAGAACTTATTTCTCGGATGAAGAGGATAAAGCCATGCTGGCGGAGTTCTGGGAGTTTGACCGGAAGATGATTCACGAGAAGTACAAGTCAGTGGTCGAAGGACTGCAAAAACAGTGAAGAGTCCGCAGCCGCAAATCCGAATTGACTGACCATTATGTTTAAGTAACCCGCGCTGAGGCTCGCAGGAATATCATTGAGTACATTGAATTGTTTTGTAACAGGGACCGTCTCCATTCCTACTAGGAAGAGCCGAATTTAAGGGGGTATCTAAAGGGGGTATTATGGTGATTTATCCTTTAGTAATCCTTAAGTTACGGCATGTTAGAGGTCCGATATGATGCCTATATAATAGATAGATCCGATCTCTTTACGTCCTCTCACTACCCCCGCCCTTGAGATGTCAGAGGACGCCTGCCAATTGTGCCTCCCCAACAGGGTGGTGCTTGGCACTTGAAAGAATAAATTTCGTTGTTCAGGCTGCCCGGAATCAAGCTGTTATTTCTTGATAGTTGCTTGGCGAAGTCAAAGAGACAGATATAAAAAAGGGAACAGCTCGCGCTATTGAAGCATTCAGGGCAGCCTACGGACCTGGGCGCGAAAGGCGATCTTAGCCTGAGAACGAGGCAGCGACCATCACGGACTCGACACTTGAACTTCTTTATTTGGTAAAGGATTTATGTTAGTTGTTTCTTATCAGTTGCTTTCCCGACCCCGGCGGCGATAGCTGATGCCGAGCTTGTCCAGGCGCGAACGTAGAGTGCTTGGGTTGATCCCCAACATCTCAGCCGCACCTCCGGGACCATCGATCTTCCCCTTTGCCAGTTTAAGTACCTCAGTTATATGCACTGCGTTTGCCTCGTCCAGGTTGAGTGGATAAAGTGAGCGGCCGTTGCCGGCGACGATCGGCATGTTCTTTTGTTCTGAGCCCGGCAGAATTGTGCTGAAGGTCAAC
>JBGPID010000065.1:0-11211 GCA_041484725.1 Geobacteraceae bacterium
CGTAGGTGACCGGGTCTGGATTGATCCCCAGAGGCGCAACCGTCCGGAGACGGTCGAGGCGCTCCTGCGGCGCGACCCGGAGACCCGCCTGATCTTCGTCGGCGACGCCAGCATGGCCCCCGAAGAACTACTGGCTGTGAACGGATCGATAGCCATCGAATACCGGCAGCAGCAGCCGAGCATCGACCGCCTGAAACAGCTTGCCAAGACCTTCCGCCATGCCGTCTGGCTCAACCCCCTCTCTGCTTCCTTCTGGGATACCGGCACTACCGTCAACCAGATCCGCCAGATATTCCCCATGTTTCCGCTGAATCTCGTCGGCCTGGAAAAGGCCGTGGTCCACCTTCGCGCCCGGTAACCCACCCCGGCATCGTTAATCCCCCGCCAGGGGTTCCTGTCGGTAAACGGCGCTCCCCAGGAGCAGCTAAACCCCCATTATTCCCCAGCAGTCATGGGGAATGCGTCCTTCAAGCCGTTTTATCAATCCGCCTCCCAAGGAAAAGGATACATTTTTCGCACCGCCTGTGACAAAAAGCGTAACTTTTATTGGCGCAGATTCCCATGGTTTTTTTGTAACGCCCCGTCACTGTTACATACTGGAGTTGGGCACATTATATGCTGCATCAAAAATGAAAACCCAGCAGGTGATAGACGATAATACTAAACCACTCGCAAGAGTGGGACGGAAAGCTCAAGGGTCTCCCCGAGACAGCCGGGCCGCCGAAATATCTGAGATGATATTAGCGACCCGGCTTTTGTTTTACCGGGCCAAACCGAGCCAGGCAACACTCAAACTGGTAAACGGGGGGACTTGTGACAACGCGACAAAAAGGCCACAAAATTTCTTTCGCAAGATGCATTTCCCTGTTCCTGATTTCAACTCTTCCGATGGTTCCTTTTACGGTCCTTGCAGATCCCCTTGTTTTGCTGCGCACTGTCGATGAAACGAATATGTTCAACATCTCTGTAGTAAAGAAGGCAAAACTTTCGGCCACTCTTAAAATGGACAATAATGGTGACATGGTGGTCCAATGTCTCAACCTCTTTTCCATACCCGTGGCCCGCACTCCCTTCGGCGACAACCCGGGGATACATAAGCTGGCCCAGCGTACACGGCTGGGTGTGGAGCCCAAAGGGAGAGGAGTTTTCGTCAAACTGGCCTTCATGTTCTGACCTACTTGAGGCGTCAGGAGCGTATAAACCTCTACAAAAAGGGGGAAACGGTTGCCTACATACCCCAAGGGAGCAAGAAGTGCGCTCCAGGGGGATTTCCCACCGACGATTATTAAAAAGATCCCGATTGTCACGGCAAGGATATGGCAAAAGTCCGGGGAGCATATGCCCGGCCTTTTTTGCGTTCTCACCTTCCGCAAACAAGCGCCGCCCACCATGCCGCCACCACCACCGTGGCACTGAGCAGTGACAGCAGTGCATTGAGCAGCGGGCCGGGGCGACCATGCTTCTCAACCAGATATTCCGCTACCAGGCCGAGGCCTATGCCGAAGGCGAAGCCGAACAGGTGCGCCCCCAGATCTGTCTGTTTCCCCTCTGTCCCCAGCAGGGCGAGCAGGGCAAGGCCCGCCGCAACGGGGAGCGGCCAGCGGCTCTGCAAATGGCGCCGGTTGCGCACCAGGCTGAGCGCTGCAAGGATGCCGACGGCACCGAACACGACGGTGGAGGCACCAACCGACCTGTGGTCAGGGAGCTGCAGGCATGCGTTTGCCAGGTTGCCGAGGATGCCGGAACCGAGGAGCAGGCTCCAGGCAAGCCCTGCGCCGAGTTCACGGCAGAGGAAGACGATGAAAATACCGCCGAGCGTCAGGTTACTGAACAGATGCAGCCAGTCCGCGTGCAGGGTGAGGGCGGTGACGAGCCGCCACCACTGGCCGTCGAGTATCCTGGCGGCGTGGGCGTTACCGAGGGCGATCCAGTCGAGCGGGTAATGGCCGGACAGGGAGGCATCGAGCTGGGTGAGGTTGTGGAAGGTGGCGAGGAGGATAAGGACCGAAAAGGTCGCCAGGGTGTTTTCCGCCAGAGGCTTTGTGGGCGGTGCGGAAGGGGGCCAGTTGCGGTTTTCCGCTTCGAAGAGACGCAACTCATTCCGGGCCGCAGCAAAGCGCTCAGCCGGCACCAACAGACGCCAGCCGGTTCCGCATGGCTCGATGCGGCAGGGGAGATAGCGGGCCTCCAGGACGAGCGCCCAGAGTTGCGCCCGTCGTTCGGATAGTGCGCCTGACGCCTCCTCATTATCCGTTACCGGAGGAATCGCCAGCCACTCCTCCTCGTATGCCCCGCTCTGTTCGTTGTCACTCTCCATACTTCATACTATAAACATCGCAGCCGGCCTTTACCATAGCAAAAACGAAAAAAAGGGGCCGGCAGAAAAAAAGAGACACCCCACGAATTTATCGGAGTGTCCCTTTTCTTGTAACATATCTTTGCGAGCGAGATTTTTTCGTCAGGTCAAGGCAGCCGGGGATTTTGGCGGTGCGTAGCAGCGCTTGGCCGCACAACGATAATCCACAGGCCAACGCCGAGCTGCTGGAAAAGGCTCGCCCGGCTCAGCGCATCATCTCGAAATGCCTGTCGTCGCATGTCTCATCCACAATATCGATGAACTTGTTGCAGATGGTCGTCACCATATCGATCACCCCCAGATAGCCGATGAGCGGGTAGCGGTGCAGGTTGACCCTGTCGAAAACAGGGAAACCGAAGCGGAACAGGGGAATCTTGGCGTCTCTAGTTATAAACTTGCCGTGGGTATCGCCGATCATTGCGTCGACCGGATCGGTCATGACCAGGCTGCGCAGGTGCCAGAGGTCCTTGTTGATGTAAATTTTGCCGTCTTTTCCGTAGGGGGAGGTATCGAGGAGCGCCTGGATATCCTTCTCCACTTTCTTGGTCCCCTTGCTGCAGAGGATATGGTGCGGCTTGGCCCCCATCTCCAGCAGGAAGGAGATATAGCCGAGCAGGTAATCCGGGTCGCCGTATAAGGCAAACTTCTTGCCGTGCATGTACTGGTGGGCATCGGTCATGGCGTCCACCGCCCTGCCCCTTTCCTCCTTGATCGAATCGGGGGCCGGCTTGCCGAACAGCTCGGCGAGCTTCATGATGAAGGCGTCGGTCTTGGCGATGCCGAACGGCGTCGGAAGAGAGACATGCTTCCCGGAGTAGTTGTCCTTGATCCAGGCGAAGGTCTTGGTGGTGGCATACGGTCCGAGGGTCATGGTCGCCTTGCCGTTTATGGAATCGGCTGCGTCGTCCAGCCTGGTGCCGCCGGGATAGATGCGGTAAGTGCCGTCCAGAGGTGAATCGAAGACTTCTGAGATATCCCCAAGCAGGGTGTAGGGGATGCCGAATTCCTTGAGGATGCGCTTGTACTCCCGGTAATTGCCCGTGTTGCAGTCGAAGCCCGTGATCAGGTTGAGCTTGCCGGTGCAGCGCCCCTCCACCTGTTTCCCCTCGGTCAGGGTCTGGAGTATGGAAAGAAGCATGGAGTCGTAGCCGTGGATGTGGGAGCCGTTGAAGCTCGGGGTATTGGCGTAAGGGATCGGAAACTCTTTCGGGACGAAACCCTTTTGCCGGGCGTTCTTGATGAAGGCGGTCAGGTCGTCGCCGATGATCTCCGGCATGCAGGAAGTGAAGACCGGCATCATCTTCGGCTTATACAGAGTGAAGGCGTTTTCCAGCGCCTCGTGCAGATTGTTCTGGCCGCCGAAGACCGCGCCGTCCTCGGTCATGGCGTCTGATACCGCGGGCGCCGGTTCCCGGAAATGGCGGTTCAGAGTGCTGCGGTAGTACGAGGCACATCCCTGGGATCCGTGCACGAAGGGGAGCGATCCTTCAAAACCGTGGGCGACCAGCTCCGCGCCCAGCGGCTGGCAGGCATGGGGCGGGTTGATCACCAGGGCCTGGCGGGCAAAGTTCTTTTCCTTATAATCATCGCTATTGATCCATTCCGCGACCCGGTTAACTTCCTCATCGGGTATCTCGGTAACAGGTTTTACTGCAAGTCCTAAGTTGTTAGCCATTATCTTCTCTCCTCTCCGGGGACTAATCCGTCCCACGGTAGATTTATATTATTAACCTTCGGACGTTCAATTTTTCGTCAGGTCGTTGGCGGCCGAGGACTCCCGCGGAGGCGTAGCAGCGCTACGCCGCACAAGAGGAATCCGAAGGCCACCGGCGAGCTGGCGGAAAAGAGGGAGTCGTTAGAACGGTGATTTCACCAGTGACCAGGTCGGGCTGTTCACCGCCATGTCTATATCCCTGGCAAAGGTCGGGAATCCCTTGTAGCCGTGATAGGGGCCGGAGTAATCCCAGCTGTGCATCTGCCGGAAAGGAATCCCCATCTTCTGGAACAGGTACTTCTCTTTGATCCCGCTCCCCACCAGGTCGGGCTTGAGGGTGTGGGCGAACTGCTCGAACTCGAATTCGGAGACGTCGTCGTAGACAACTGTGGCGTCAGGCATCTCCGAGGCGGTCCGGTCATAGTCGTCGCCGTGGGCGAATTCATAGCCGGAGCCGACGCAGAGCATCCCCAGGTCCTCGTAAGCGTTGATTGTGTGGCGGGGACGCAGCCCACCCACGTAAAGCATTACCTTTTTGCCTTCCAGGCGCGGCCGGTATTCGTCAAGAACTGCCTGCATGAGGGGCTCGTACTTGGCAATGACCTTCTCCACTTTCTCCGCAATTTCGGGACCGAAGTACTCGCCGAGCCGCCGCAGGCTCGCCGCAATCTTGGTCGGGCCGAAGAAGTTCAACTCCAGCCAGGGGATGCCATACTTCTCTTCCATAACCTTGCACATGTAGTTCATGGATCGATAGCAGTGGATAACGTTCAGCTTCACCTGGTGGGTGGCGGCAATCTTCTCCATCTCGCCGTCGCCGGTCCAGACTGACTTGACATTGAGACCGCACTCTTCAAGAAGTGGTTTGGTCGACCAGGCGTCGCCGCCAATGTTGTATTCGCCGATGAGGGCGATGTCATAGGGACCGATCGGCTCAGCGAACTCCCGGGTTTCAATGATGTAGTCGCGGATGGTGTCGTTACTGATATGGTGACCCAGTGATTGGGAGACGCCGCGGAACCCCTCGCAGTTGCAAGGAATGATCGGTATGTCGAGCTCCTTGCTGGAGGCCTTGGCCACGGAGTTGATGTCATCGCCGATCAGCCCCACCGGACATTCGGAGAGGACCGAGATCCCCTTGGCCAGCGGAAAAAGATCATGGGCCTCGACTAAGAGCTGTTTCAGCTTCTTGTCGCCGCCGTAGACGATGTCCTTTTCCTGGAAGTCAGAGGTGAACTGCATGGCAAACTGGTTAACGCCGTTGATGCCGGACATCAGGTTGCGCCTGGTACCCCAGGAGTACCAGCCGCATCCGACCGGTCCGTGGGACACATGCACCATGTCGCGTATTGGGCCCCAGACCACCCCTTTGGCGCCGGCGTAGGCGCAGCCGCGGGCGCTCATTGCGCCGGGGATGGTCTTCCTGTTCGATTTTACGCAGGCGCAGCCGGATGCCTGGTCGTTAGGGGCCAGGTGCGCCGCCCTCTTTTTCTTTCCTTTTTCGGGATACGCTTCCAGGGCCTTGTCGATCATCTCCTGGGTCGATTCCCTGGTTATTCCTTCAATTTTCTTGATTGCATTGGACATACAAAGCTCCTTATCAGTCGCAGGTAGAGGTAGAGGTAGAGGTAAAGAAATGCCTTCCGAGCTTTTGTTTTTTCTTAACCTTAACCTTTACCTTAACCTGATTTATTTAGCTGCTGCTTCAGCCACGCCGATTATCGCCTCATCCTCCGCTTCCATTATGCCGAACTCCATAAGGAGCTCTTCCAGCTCATCCATAGTGAGGGGGGTCGGCACAACAAACATCTTGTTTTCTAATATTTTCCTGGCCAACTCACGGTACTCTTCCGCCTGCTTGTGCTCCGGGGAGTATTCGATGACGGTCATCCGGCGCATCTCCGCCCTCTGCACCTGGTTGTCGCGGGGTACGAAGTGGATCATCTGTGTGCTGAGTTTCGCGGCAAGGGCCTGAACCAGCTCGAACTCCTTGTCGGTTTTCCTGGCGTTGCATATGAGCCCGGCCAGCCGGACCTTGCCGGATGAAGCATATTTCAAGATCCCCTTGGCGATGTTGTTGGCGGCGTACATGGCCATCATCTCGCCGGAGCAGACGATGTAAATCTCTTCCGCCTTGCCTTCCCGGATCGGCATGGCAAACCCTCCGCAGACGACGTCTCCGAGGACATCGTAAAAGACGAAGTCCAGATCGGGAGTGTATGCACCATTCTCCTCAAGGAAGTTGATGGCCGTGATGACACCACGACCGGCGCAGCCGACGCCCGGTTCCGGACCGCCCGATTCCACGCATTTGACACCGCCGTAACCGACTTTGAGGACCTCTTCCAGCTCCAGGTCCTCAACCGTCCCTCTTTCACGCACCAGGTCCATGACCGTTGACTGTGCTTTTGCGTGGAGGATAAGGCGGGTGGAGTCCGCCTTCGGATCACAGCCAACGATCATCACGTGCTTGCCGAGGGCAGCAAGACCGGCCACCGTATTCTGGGTTGTTGTTGATTTGCCGATGCCGCCTTTACCGTAAATCGCGATCTGTCTCATTTTGCTTCTCCTTTCGTCCACTCATCCGTGGAACGTCCGTAATTTTTCGGGGCATGAAAAAAGGCGCCCCATCTTCTGATGGCGGCGCCTTTGCCTATAATTTAGTTGAATACCACGACGTATTCTGAAAATTAATGTTTGCCTTCTTGAAGTTTATTCTAGCATTGTTCGTGCCAATGCCGAATTCGCCGATTTAATTAATTATTTGCCCATGGGAAAGATTTTATTCGCTTGTTCCGAGAGCAATTGCACAATTTTTAATCATGTTTCGGTCAACAAGATCGCTTCGGCAATCTGTCGCATGCTCTTGCGCTTATCCATTGCCAGTTTCTGCATCTTGCGGAACGCCTCCGGTTCGGACAGCCCCTGGCTCCGCATGAGCACACCCTTTGCCTTTTCGACGATCTTCCGGCTTTCGATGGTCTCCTTCAGGTCTTCCACCTGCTCCTTGAGCGTCTCCATCGCTTCGGCGTGGGCAAAAGCCAGCTCTATGGCCGGCCAGAGGTCCTGTTCGCGGAGAGGTTTGGTCAGGTACGCGGCAACTCCGGCCTCCTTGGCCTTTTGCACCGTTTCCGCATCATAGGCAGCAGTAAGGAAGATGATCGGAATCTTCAGCTTTTTCCTGATTTCCCTAGTCGCTGTAATACCATCCATCTTCGGCATGGCGATATCGAGGATGGCGATGTCCGGAAGTCGGGAAAGAGTCATTGAGACAGCAGTTTCACCATCACCGCACTCCATGATCTCGTCGAAACCGACCCCTTTCAGCATATTTTTTAGGCTCATCCTGATGACCGGCTCATCATCGCAAATTAGTACAGTTCTCAATTAAATCACCGCCTTAGAATCAATTTGTGGGTTACACGACAAATCCTGCATAAAAGAACAGCATAAAACGTTCCAATACAAAACCGGGTGGACCCCCACCATACGCCTTAAATTTGCTTCGCTTTACTCGCGACTCATGATAATTATAATTGAATTTGTGCTTTTGTAAAATATTGATTGGTTTTCTCAGTAACTGTGCCGAGTCATAATCAGGAAAGAGCCCCATCCTCCGGAGAGACGCAATGAAAAAACCCCTTGTTGCGCTGGTTGCCGTCGCCATAGTCGCTGCCGCCATAATTTCCTATTATTTTGCCCATCGCTCCGAGAGCGGGAAGGATAAAATCCGGATATCAGGCAATATCGAGGTCACTGCCGTGGAGGTAAGCTTCAAAATCCCGGGACGAGTAGCGACGCGACTGGTGGATGAAGGTGCGCTGGTCAAGACCGGTCAGGTCATTGCCCGCCTGGAAAGCGAAGATTTTATAAACGAAGTGGCGCTCCGCCAGGCTGATCTTCAGGCAATGCAGGCAGCTCTGGATGAACTTTTGGCAGGATCCCGGAAAGAGGAAATTGCCCAGGCGGAAGCTGCCCTTGCCGCGGTTGAAGCCGAGGCGAAGAGACTGGCTGACGACTTTCACCGGCAGGAAGCGCTCTTTCGCCGGGAGGTGATCCCGCAACAGAAATACGATGCCGCCAGGGCTGCCTATGACACCTCCCGGGCCCAGGTCCGTCAGGCTGCGGAAGCCCTGACTCTGTTACGCAAAGGCCCCCGTCGGGAACGGATCGACCAGGCACGGGCCAGACGCGGTGAGGCAGAAGCAGCGTTGGCGCAGGCAAATACGCGTCTCGGTTACACCACCCTGCTTTCTCCCGTCGCCGGGCTGGTGATGGCGAAAAATATCGAACCGGGCGAGCAGGTTGCCGCCGGCACCCCGGTAGTTACCGTGGGGGAGCTCGACACCGTATGGGTCCGGGCCTACATAAACGAAACAGACCTGGGACGGGTCAAGGTAGGGCAGAAGGCGCGCGTTACCACCGACACCTGGCCGGGGAAGGTCTACGACGGTATTATCACATTCATATCCACCGAAGCGGAGTTCACCCCGAAGAACGTTCAGACCCAAAAAGAAAGGGTCAAGCTGGTTTACCGGGTTAAGATCACCATTCCCAATCCGAAAATGGAGCTTAAGCCGGGCATGCCGGCGGACGCGGACATACTGGTAAAATGAGGTTAAGGTTAAGGCTCAGGTTCAGGTCCAGGAAAAGTAGATCGTCTTGCTTATTGTTATGCCTTTCCTTAACCTCAACCTCAACCTGAACCTGTTTTTTTATGGATGCTATCAATACCGTAAACCTGACCAAGCGTTTCAACGACCTTCCTGCTGTGGATAGCCTCAATCTGACGGTTGCAAAAGGTGAGCTGTTCGGCCTCATCGGACCGGACGGCGCCGGAAAGAGCACCACCCTGCGCATGCTCACCGCCATCATGGACCCTTCCGGCGGAGAGGCATGGGTCATGGGGCGGCACACTGTACGCGAGGCCGAGGCGATCAAGGAGGAGATCGGCTACATGAGCCAGCGCTTCGGTCTCTACGCCGACCTGACCGTTATGGAGAACATTCTCTTCTACGCCGACATCTACGGCGTGCCGAAAAAGGGGCGCTCTGAAAAAATAGAGCGGCTTCTTGCCTTCAGCAACCTGACTCCGTTTAAACGACGCCAGGCGGGCAATCTCTCCGGCGGGATGAAGCAGAAGCTCGGCCTTGCCTGCGCGCTGGTCCACACGCCGCAGCTTCTCTTTCTCGACGAGCCGACCAACGGCGTCGATCCGGTGTCGCGCCGCGACTTCTGGCGCATTCTCTACCAGCTCCTGAAAGAGGGGGTAACCATATTCGTTACCACCGCCTATCTCGACGAAGCGGACCGCTGCCATCGGGTGGGACTCATCCACAAGGGGAGGCTCCTTGCCTGCGACACCCCGGACTCCCTGCGCGGGCTTATGCGGGGGACGATCCTGGAGCTGCGCACAAGCGATCTCCGCAGGACCGCCAGGCTCCTCCGGGAGGCCATCCCCGGCGCCACTGTCGGCCTTTTCGGCAACCGCCTGCATCTGGTGACCGACGACCCGGAAAAGGGTCAGGAAGTCGCCACCAATGTTTTGCAGAGAGAAGGTATAAATCTCTTTGGCATAAAGCCGATCGAGCCAAGCCTGGAGGATGTGTTCGTGTCGGTTTTAAGCGGGAATGACTGCTAAGAACCAGGTTCGTCTTTGCCGGTCCGACTTGCTACTCTTCGATATTTTGCACCAAAGCGACGCATCAATATGGGTAATTCCCGACCAATCACAAAAGCAACAGACAAGGCATATGCCGTCACCCTCCGCGACCTGGAAAAGCGCTTCGGCGACTTCGTCGCGGTGAACAGGGTAAGCCTGGACGTGAAGAAAGGCGAAATTTTCGGTTTTCTCGGTCCCAACGGGGCCGGGAAATCGACCACCATCCGCATGCTCTGCGGTATCCTGACGCCTAGCGGCGGGAGCGGGACGGTGGCGGGGTTCGATATCATCCGCGAGACGGAAGAGATCAAGAAGAATATCGGCTACATGAGCCAGCGCTTCTCCCTATATGAGGATCTGACTGTGGAGGAGAACATCGACTTCTTCAGCGGCATCTACAAAATCCCGAGGGAGAAGAAGAAGGCACGCAAGGAGTGGGTGATCGCCATGGCGGGGCTTGCGGAGCACCGCAATTCACCGACCGCCACCCTATCCGGCGGCTGGAAGCAGCGCCTGGCGCTCGGCTGCGCCATACTCCACGAGCCCCCGATCATCTTCCTCGACGAGCCGACCTCCGGGGTCGATCCGATCAGCCGGAGGAGCTTCTGGGACCTGATCTACCATATGTCCGGTGAAGGGGTAACGGTCTTCGTCACCACCCATTACATGGACGAGGCTGAATACTGCGACCGGCTCGGGCTCATCTACCGGGGCGAGCTGATCGCCCTGGGGAGTCCGGAAGAACTGAAGACCGGGCAGATGGCGGAAGAGATCGTGGAGGTCCTGTGCGAGCGCCCCCAGGACGCGATGGGGCTCATCGAGGAGCTGCCGGGGGTACGCCATGCGGCCCTCTTCGGCCGTGGGCTGCATGTGGTGGTGGAACAAGCGACAGATGCGATCCCTGCCATCTCCGGGAAACTTATCAACGGCGGTTTTCATCCTGCGCAGCCGGAAAAGATCGTCCCTTCCCTGGAGGACGTTTTCGTCTCCCTTATCGAAGCGCGCGACCGGCAGGAGGCTCGGCAGCGGGAATTCACAGGATGAAAACCGTATTAACCCTAAGCCGGCAAAGACGGAACCAAACAGGAAAAGCAAAACTTTTTTGGGACGCAGAAAAGGCGGAAAAATCCGATAAAGGCGGAAAAACCTTCAACCCAAACTGCAGAGATCTTAAATCCGATTTGATCGGCCTTTTCCGCTTTTTCTGCGTTCCATTGGTTTAAGATTTTTGTTCTCATTTGGATAGTTTGCATGAAGCTGAAACGCATCAAAGCAGTAGCGAAAAAGGAATTCCTCCACGTCTTCCGTGACCCGCGCAGTCTCGGGCTGGGGATCGCTATTCCGATGCTCCTCCTCTTTCTGTTCGGCTACGCCCTGACCCTCGACGTGGACAAGGTCCCCCTGATCGTCTGGGACCAGAGCGCCACCCATGCCAGCCGTGATCTCATCAGCCGCTTCAGCGGCTCCCGTTATTTCTCC
>JBGPID010000066.1:0-11145 GCA_041484725.1 Geobacteraceae bacterium
CTCTCCTTCTGCCACCGCTACCAGGACCCGGCGGACCAGGAGATCGTCGGCCTCATCGCCTCCGCATTCGCCTACGGCAACGTGAAAATAATCCTCAGGAGCCTGGAGAAGATATTTGCCGGGATGGGCCCCTCTCCCCGCGCCTTTGTGGAGGAGTTCGAGCCCGACCGGGGGCTCACCCTTTTTGCCGGATTTAAACATCGCTTCAACGACGCCCGCGACCTCTGCGCACTCCTCCTGGCGGCACGGACCATGCTGGAAGAGGCGGACTCCATCGGCGAATTCTTCCTCGGCTGCTACGACGTGCAGGCCGACGATATCACCCCCTCCTTAAGCGCCTTCTGCGCCGCCATCCTTGCTTTTGACTACGCGCCGCTCTTTCGCCGGGGCAGGGTCCCGGCCGATTCATCGTTCCCCTTCTTCTTCCCCTCCCCTGCCGCGGGGAGCGCCTGCAAGCGGCTATGCATGTATCTGCGCTGGATGGTCAGGCCCGCCGACGGGTTCGACCTGGGACTCTGGCGCGGAGTCTCTCCCGGCAAACTGGTAATTCCGGTGGATGCCCATATCCGGCGCATCGGCCGCTACCTCGGTCTCACCCGCCGCAAACAGGCCGATTGGCGGATGGCCCTGGAGATTACCGCCGCTCTGCGGCGCTTTGATCCCTACGACCCGGTCAAGTACGACTTCCCCCTCTGCCACCTGGGGATTTCCGAGGGGTGCGGCGGCCATGACCCCCTCAGGTGTCCGGCCTGCCCCATCGTCGAACTCTGCGGGGCGCCACGGTCATGAAAGAGCCAAGGGTAATCCTGGAATCGTTCGACAGGCAGCGTGACCGGGCATCCTTCCGTTTTGCGGAACTGGTTGATGTGATCGCGGCATACTCACCGCAACAGTTGCTCCCTGCCCTGCGCCGGGTGGAGATTGCCGTCACCTCCGGCCGCCACGCCGCCGGCTTTATCTCGTATGAGGCGGCGCCCGGCCTGAACCCGGACCTTGCCGCGTTCCCGCCGGGGGAGTTTCCCCTCCTCTGGTTCGGCATCTTCGCAAAGCGCCTGACCGTTCCCTTCCCGTCGGCCGGTACGGAACCCTCCGCAACTTACCAGACCGCTAACTGGCAAACTTCCCTCTCCCCCGAGTGCTATGCCGCCGCCGTAGCCAGGGTCAGGGAGTATATCGCCGGCGGCGACACCTATCAGGTCAACCTGACCATGCGCCGGAAATTCACTTTCACCGGCGATCCGGCCCTGTTCTACCGTGACCTCTGCCGCTCCCAGCGCGCCCCCTTCTGCGCCTATCTCGACCTGGAACGTTACAAGGTCCTCTCCGCGTCGCCGGAGCTCTTTTTCCGGCTTGACAAAGGAACGCTCATCACCCGCCCCATGAAGGGAACCGCCGCCCGGGGGAGGTGGTACGAGGAGGACGAAGAGGCAAAACGGCGGCTTAAGGAAAACCCGAAGGAAAGGGCGGAAAACCTGATGATCGTGGACCTGCTCAGAAACGACCTGGGCATGGTTTCATCAACCGGATCGGTGGCGGTCCAATCACTGTTCGACGTGGAAAGCCTGGAGACCGTGCACCAGATGACCTCCACCATCTCCTCCAGGCTGGAAGAAGGGGTCGGCATCGTCGAGCTGTTCCAGGCCCTTTTCCCCTGCGGCTCGGTGACCGGTGCCCCGAAAAAACGGACCATGGAGATCATCGCCGCACTGGAGGATTCACCGCGCGGTCTCTATACCGGCTGCATCGGCTTCATATCGCCGGGCCCGGAAGCGGTCTTCAGTGTCGCCATCCGGACCATCGTCATCGACACGGCAACGGGGGACGCCGAGCTGGGGGTGGGGAGCGGCATCACTTACGATTCCCGTGCCGGCGAGGAATATGCCGAGTGTCTCGCCAAGGGGCGCTTCGTCCACGAACGGCGGCCGGAGTTTCAACTCATCGAGACCATGCGCTTCGCGGATGAAGACGGACTCTTTCTGCTGGAACGCCACCTGGAGCGCCTCCGGCGCTCTGCCGCATACTTCGGCTTCCTTCTTGACTCCACTCTCATCAGAAAAGCGCTTGCCGCCCGTTCGTCACCACTTTCCGGAAGTCACAAGGTGCGCCTCCTCCTCTCCCGCAAGGGAACCTTTACCATCCAGACCGAACCGGTTCCGGCCGACCGGCCCGGCACGACGCTGCTCGCCACCTTTGCCGGGCAAAGGGTCGATTCCCGGGATCCCTTTCTCTATCACAAGTCCACCCATCGTCAACTGTACGCCGTGGAACAGGCACAGCGGCCGGAATGCGTCGACGTGATCTTCCTCAACGAACGGGATGAGGTCACCGAAGGGGCCAGCCATAATATCGTGGCGAGAATAGATGGAGAGCTGGTCACCCCCCCGCTGGCATGCGGCCTGCTGCCGGGGGTCTTCCGGGAAGAGCTGCTGGAGAGGGGAGAGATCAGGGAACGGGTCATCACCCCGGAGCAATTGAACGCCGCCGGGGAGATCCATCTGATCAATTCCGTACGGAAATGGCGGCGGGTAAAACTGGTTTAAGATGAGGTGATCAGGTCATGAGGCTCCTGCTCAATTTCTTTGCGGTTCTTCTTCTTTACGGCGCCTTTTTCTACCCACTCTTCTATGGCGGGACCGGCAGGCCGGTCGCCTGGTGGCTGGTGGTTCTCATGGCCTGCGGAGGGATCGCCTGTATCTACATTCTCGTCAGGTTCCGGAAGCGGCTGTGAATAGTGGTCAGGATAAGGAACTGCTTATAGTTGACCCTATTATTTGAGCTTGATATTAATCCCTTCGGGGGCAAGCTTAAAGCTCAATCCTTTGGAGGTGGCAAGCAGGTTGATGGCCACGCCATTCTGGTTTTTCATCGTCATGGCTGAACCGCCGAATGCCAGTGTCCCCTCGGCAGTGACAGCGGTGTACGTGCCGTTGAAGTCTGAACGTTTCTTCAGGTTGAAGACAACACCGGTGGCCTCGGCTTGGCTGGCGCCTACTGACACTATGGAAATTCCGCCGACATCGAAGGGATACCTCTTACCATTGTAAATGAGCGTGCCACTTCCCCAACTGTAGCCGATGCCGAGGGCGAAAGGTTTCAGGACTAGAGTGATCCTCGCATCCGGCTTCTCCTTGGAATAGTTCTCGGCGGATTTATTCTTTACTGCGGCAAGACTGATGGTGTAAGCAAAGATCAGTGAGAAGCCAGTGGTAAAAACTATCAAACAAGTTTCTTCATTTTACGCCTCCATATCTGGGATATAATGAGGGGAATATAGGGGTCGCCGTCTACATTTTCCATTTTTGTGTAGAATGTAGACTCCATTTTGTTCCTTCAACTGCGTAAAAAACACCTTAATATATTCGCCACCTCCTTTACCCTCTATTTCTTGCTTAATCAGGGGAGTTTCACGAGTTTTCGAGAATTTCAACTTGTCTACGCGACCGCCGCGCCATTCAGCTGGCAATCATGATCGCGGCATCATCGCTTCCGTCGCATGGTAGCACCGAGAAGCGCTGGGTCTGCACCTTTTTCCAGCAGGACCTCCACAGTTCCGTCATGCCCTTCCCGCGCGGCTTTAACGATTGCAGTTTCGCCATAAGAATCCTTGCTGTCAACAGGCACCCCGTACTCAATTAGTGTTGATACTACAGAAGTATTGCCATTGGCTGCGGCAAGCGTTAGGGCCTTGGCAGCGAACGGCACCAGAGAATCGCGATTCCTTTCGAGCAACAGCCGAACCCCTTCTTCATGCCCAACTTCTGCCGCTTTAACCAATGCATCCATATCTGCAGGTGCCCCCTTATCCATGAGTGCCTGCATAATGTCCAGTCGGTTACGGGAAGAAGCCATCATCAGTGGCGATGTCCCTTTTAGATCACGTAAATAAACGTCCGCACCCCTTGCTAAAAGCAGCCTGACATTTTCCAGCTGATCCCTGGTTACCGCCCGTAGCAAAGGTGTTACGCCATCCTGATTGGGCCGATTAATATCCCCGCCGAGTTCAATCAGCAGTTTCGTTATTTCGTTGTTTATACTGCCTGCCGCATGAAACAGTAATGTCCCGCCCGAGCGGTCTTCGGCATTAACGTCAACACCTTTAGCGAGGAAAAGCTTGAGTGCTTCGAGCTTGCCCATTTGAATTGCCGCGACTGTCACTGTCTGATTATAATTGGTTTCAGCTCTTATATCTGCGCCTTTATCGATCAGCAGCTTTACGATTTCGGGATCATCTCTGACCAAGGCGGATAATAGCGGGGTTTCGCCAAGGTTGTTGCGGCTGTTGACATTCGCGCCGCCATCGATCAGTGCTTTAATCGTTTCTTTGCATCCAGTACGGACAGCGATCTGCAGATTGTCTTCCGGCACCGGACGACCGGGCTTGACTTGAGGGTGTTCGTTAGGGTTCATTCCAGCGAGAAGAAATAATTCGACGACCTCCGGTTCATTCCTTTGTATCGCAGCCCGCATTGCTTCGATGGTAAAAGGGACCTTTCTTTCGGCCAGTTGGTCTTTTGCTTTCTCTGGGGTCATCGTGCAGCCGGCGTTTAAAACGGCAACGATTAATAGCACAAGCAGAACCGACCATCTGATGCGCAGGTGCACCACGGGAATGCCGTTCATTCCAATGCACCCGCTTTTAGCAGTAATTCGACCATTGCTGAATTTCTCCCTTCCTGTGCAATCCTTAGAGCGGTGTAACCATCAGAAGATCGGGCAGAAACACTAGCACCTCGATCCAGTAGAATTTTCATAATATCGACGTGTTTTTTCCTTGCTGCATCAATGAGCGCAGTTCTCCCATCTCTATTGACAGCATTGACATTTGCTCCTTTCCCGACTAGCGCCAGTACCAATTCCTTGTTTCCGAAATAGGCAGCAATCATTAAGGCTGTGGTGCCCCCCGGGAAGGAGGCATTGGCATCAGCACCGATACCAAGCAGGAAAAGCGCATTGTTCGTGTTATTGTAATTAACCGTCTGTAAAAAGAGGAATTTTCCATTTTCCCCCATGGAGTGAAAGTCAGCCCCTTTATCGACAAGTATCGCGGCGACTTCAAGGTCACCGGCCTTGACTGCTGTCTCAAGGGCCGTCTGATTGTTGAACTTAACATTGGGATTCATCCCCCAGATCAACATCCTTTGTACCTTGTCCTTTTCACCGTTAGATATCGCCCGGTGAAATTTAAGGGCTTTCTCCTGCTCCTCTGTTTTTCTATCCCGGTGCTGGTAAAATGTCGAGAACTTCACTGACAGGACGCCACAGAAAAGCAGAATGAAGAGGACACAAGCAATCCACTTCCAGCTGGCATTTAAGCTGGTCATGGTTAAGCTTTCCGTAATGCCTGAAAAGGCAGGAGTCTTTTGACTCTGCAAGGATTGCTTTTCCTGACGCTTCAGATACTTACTGATAATAAGGCCGCACTTCGGACAGCTGGCGAAGAAGCTGTCATCAATTTCTGCGTAACCACATCCAGGACATTTACTTGTGGTGGCTGTTTCTAGCACAAAATTGTCGTTTCCCACGAAAAAATCCCGTGCATAAGTAATGGCACATCATCCTTATTTCCCCTGTTGGGAAAATAGGAACATCGTCAATATTTTCCATCCAAGCAGGGAGATGTCTCTGCATTCCCGCTTTATTGGCCAAGGAGCAATCAAAAGGGTCAGGTCTCAACCAGGTACATATTGCAACCGATGAAATTATGTAGCGGGTTGAGACCTGACCCTTTTATTTTCTCTTAAGCCTTGTTGAGTCTTCAGTTCTTTTCTAATAATGTCCAATATCCAGGGCAGACCCCTTTTCCTCCTTAAGCCGGTTTTTGGGCCGTAAACGCCTGGTTGGCTTCGCATTCTCAGCTCCGCACCTGCTTTTTTTGTTGGCTTTCCGGCTTGACCAATACCATTAAATATTATAGACTAATATTATCTTGACATTGTTGGAGGTTATACCATGCAAAAAAATACCAGTGTCACGCTAGGCTCACACTACGAAAAGTTCATTTCCCAGCAGGTCGCCCAAGGTCGTTTCGGTTCAGCAAGTGAGGCGATACGGGCCGGGTTACGGCTTTTGGAAGAACGTGAAACCAAACTTTCCTTGTTGCGTCGTGCTCTTATAGAGGGTGAAGAAAGCGGCACAGCCAATTATTCTCTTATGAGCTTGATCGAGGAGATTGACGGCGAAGGTTCCAACTGATGCCAACCTTTACCCTCACTAAGAAGGCCATTGCCGATTTAAAAGATATTGGCCGCTACACTCTTGAACATTGGGGACGCGAACAACGCAATCTGTATCTTGGAATGCTGGATGCGTCCTTTCAGCAACTGGCCTCCAATCCGCTTAGAGGTAAGGATTGCAGCGATATTCGGAATGGATACCGAAAATTTAACGCTGGCAGTCACGTGATCTTCTATCGCCAACAGTCCGGCGATACGATAGAAATTGTTCGTATTCTGCACGGACGTATGGACTGTGAGACGCGGCTTTCTTCGCCTTAATATCATCCTCGGTCATCCTTGGTAAAATCCGGTACTGCCTATTAAGCGCTAACTCTTCACGTCTTTCTGTGCAATATACGCCGCGATGAGAGTTAGCGTGTAAGAAGAACAAACAGGGAATTTCTGATAGTCAGTTGTCCTGAAGGAACCTGTTTCAGAGAACTTGTCAAGAACGCGTTCCAAAAACTTGGTTTGGTGTGGCCTGGCCTTCATTGTGGATTGTGGTGTGTATTCCACTCCTGTCTTTGTAACGCGTACTGTGAATGCCTTGTCCCGTTCAGTGTACGCAGCATTTGCCCCTCTTGGCACCGCACAAACTTCAAGAAATCTTGTCTGTCTATTTTCCACATTTTTCCCTCCCGCCTTCCTCTGACAACGTCGTGGGGGCTGTGCGGGGCCGCGTTGTTTGCGGCATCCGAACCGGCCCCTGGTTAGCCATTACCACATGAGGTACTGTAGTCCAGGTGCTGTGGACATCTTAGACGGACCTTCCGATTTTACTCTGCATATTTGCTTAGTGACGTAGGTGGTTAAGTTTTGCGCCGATTCTGGAAGCAAATTTCTGGCAGTTTCATAAGCGTTGATGGCAGCTTCAGCTAATCCCATCCTCTCGCAAGAAAGCGCAAACATGAAGTGAGTTACAAAGTTGTCCGGAAATACCTTTGTTGCTGCGATTAGTTTTTCATGCGCGGAATTAACGCCTCCAAATTTCAGTTCTCGTTTTACTTCTTTAAGCCGACTGCCCAATTCTGGGTTAATCATTTTTTTCAGGGCAGATTTTTCGAGAAAAGAGTACTCAAATTCGCCGCGCCGTTTTCCCCAAAAAAATGACGGTGTCATAAATTGAAATATAAAAAAGAATCCACAAGGAAAGATAAAATAGCACCACGGAGGAAATTCTATTGGTGGTTTAAAGAAGTAACCTCCGAGCGTCTTCAACGCAAAGTATCCCATTACTAAACCTGTCGCAAACGCCATAATGGAATTAATAATCCAAAAATAGATGTAGTGAGAGAGAGGAACTTTCATTTTCACTCTTTGGGTAACAACTTATTAGTGGGTTTCCGTATATAAGGAACTTGTTCCCTATATAGGGAATCGGCTACCTATATAGGGAATTTTGTGGTTGCTTATATAGGCAACTTCAGCTCATTTTTTCCTGTTCCGATTATTTATCAGCTGGTTCCTTATATAGGTAACAGGTTGCCAATATAAGGAACCAGGTCCACTCCGGATTGCAATGTCTAAAGTTCCTTATATAAGGGACTCAAGGACTTTTCTCCTTTTCGTGTCAATCCTTTAAAATCCTCTCTTCCAACTCGCTGTCACCCCGGATTGAACCGAAACGCACACGCCAGAGTTTTTCCTCCGGGTCCCATCGCCCTCCTGCCGCTTTCAACCTGTCTCGAAGAATTTTCTTGGTGTACGGCACTTATCAGGTAATAAGGCTGAAGACTGAAGGCTGAAGTTAAGAAAAGCTATTTGAAAACGGCAGTTAGAACTTTCAAGAACATCTCAGAAAGCTGTATTTGACATTATGTTGTACCCTGCGATTTTCCTTCAGTCTTCTGCCTTCAGTCCATCAGCCTGACTTTCCTTACTTCTCGACGAGACGCCTGGTTCCTTTCTGCCCCGGCTTCAGATGTGTATGTTTTTCATGTCCTTGAGCATGATTTTCCCCCCACAAACGTAAAGCCGCTACGTCAGTATCCTGCTGACATGAGCGGCTTTATTCAAACTGCTGCGGAGACGCCTTGAAACCCATCCTTCCCTCCCGGAAATCAATGTGTGCCATGCATCATGAGACAGTTACCGGGTATTTATTACACTTTTATTATCCTCTGTCAAAGAAAAACCGGCAAGAAATCAATGGGATACTCTTTGCGGGGAGGAAGGTAACAACCAGGTAAAATCCCTATTATCCATCGCCGTCTCCCCTTCTACACCAAATTGCACCACTCTTTTGCCGTCGCTACATATAACAACTCAGATGCCATAAAAGAAAGGCTGGACAAATCTTTCTGAACAATGATACACAATATGGCCGATGCATGCCACTATTCCAGGGGAATACAACCAGCAACTTATCGGGTCGTTACAGGATTTGAGATTTGATAATAAAGGACGATAACTACTGGATGGGGATTGCGCTCCGCGAGGCCAAAAAGGCCGCTGACCGGGGAGAGGTCCCCATCGGCGCTGTGCTGGTCAGAGATGACGCGCTGCTCGGACGCGGCTTCAATTTCCGGGAAGCCCGCCACGATCCCACCGCCCATGCCGAGATTATCGCCATCCGCACTGCCGCCAGGAAAGAAGCGAGCTGGCGTCTGACCGATGCTACCCTCTATGTGACCCTGGAGCCTTGTCTCATGTGCATGGGGGCCATGCTGCTGGCCAGGATTGACAGGGTGGTGTTCGGCTGCCATGATCCGAAGGGGGGGGCGGCCGGTTCGCTCTACGACCTTTCCGATGACAGCCGGCTCAATCATCGGCTCGTGGTGACAACGGGAGTCAGGGAAGCGGAGTGCTCGGCCATCCTCAGTGATTTTTTTGCGGGGCTGCGCATGCAGAAGAAAAAGGTTAAAGGGTTAGCCAATGCCGGCTAGCCCTTTTTTGTTTCCGGGAGGCCCTATTTGCCGATGAGAGATTTTACGGTAGCAGGGCTGTCACAATATTTGAGCGCAGTTTCAGGGGTTATCTTGTTTTCCCTGCAGAGTCTTGCCAGACTTACATCGATCGATTCAAAATCCTCCGTGGCCTGCATGGCCCGGATCTGATGGGTTTTCCCGTCCCGTATCATGGTTCTCGTCCGATATGTGCCGATCAGTTTTTCATAGGCGAGAACCCTGGTATTCTTGTCTTTCATGGGTAAAAGCCGCTGGTTCATAATGAGCAGGAAGTTTTCGGCAAGTTGTACCTTTATCTGCTGCTGCTGGTTGGGAGGGAAGACATCAATAATCGCATCAATTGCCGATGTGGCGGTATTTGAATGGAGGGTGGAAAGGACCAGGTGGCCGGTGTCGGCGGCATGGATGGCAATGGCGAAACTTTCCGGATCGCGCATCTCTCCTATTACGATTACATCCGGGGCCTGTCTGAAGATACGCTTGAGCCCGTCATGAAAAGAGTGGGTATCGACTCCCACTTCCCGTTGGTTTATGTTGCTGGCTTTATGCTTGTGACGGTACTCGATGGGGTCTTCGATCGTTATGATATTGCACTTTCTCTTTCTGTTGATGATGTCTATCATAGAAGCGAGGGTCGTTGTCTTGCCGTGCCCGGTAGGCCCGGTTATCAGGATGAGCCCCTGTGTTTTCAGGGCGTAGTCCTCCAGCCAGGCGGGCAGCCCGAGTTCATCTAGAGTAGGAATGTACTCCTTGAAATGCCTTGCGGCAATGGAGAGTGAATTTCTCTGCTGGAAGATATTTATGCGAAACCTGCCGAGGTCGGGAACGTTATATGCAAAATCGAGTTCTTTTGATCTTTCAAACTCCTCTTTCTGATCCTGAGACATTATCTGACATGCGAAATCATTCACCTCTTCGGGTGATAAAACAGAGTTCGATAGTCTTCTCAGCTCATTATTAATTTTAAGGCTGGGCGGAGCCCCCGCGGCAAGAAAAAGATCAGATGCGTTTTCCTTTACCAGACGAAAAAACATCTGATTAAGTGTAGGTGCTTCAATTTTATGGTGCCCCCGCTTTCCATATTCTTCCAGATCAATCCCCCGGAGTGGCTGGTTGAGCTTTCCCCCCTTTGCATCAATATAATTAATAGCGGTTGCCAGCTGGTAGAACGGCACAATGACAGGTTTAATACTTCTTCCCAGGTAAAACTCAAGCTCATCTCTGGCGACAATGTCATTCGGATTTGCCATGACAAGGGCAATGGACTTTGCACTTGCAGCGACAGGGAGCACCTCATAGGCTTTCATCTTTTCGAAAGGGAGCAGATTCAAAACAGCAGGCTCAATTACATGCTTGTACAGATTCATCGAGGGGAAGCCCAGTTTCTTGCCGAGAATTTCCAGCAGGGCATCCATCTGCAGATATCCCAATTCGAGAAGTATTGAACCAAGCCGTCCGCCTGATTGTGTCTGCACTTTCAGCGCATGTTTCAACTGGTCTGCATTTATGATGCGATGTGCAACAAGAATACCCCCGGTCTTTTGTTCGCTGATACCTTTATCGTCCATAATGATACCCCCCCGAGATTGGTGCGGCAATCAGAGACCTGCAAAAGAAAATACAATAATAACGGTCCTGAAAAAAGTCCAATGAATTTTTCGAGCTATTCCCCGGTTCCGGCGGCGGATAGTTGTTCCTTTTTTGGCTGACGCATGAAATCAGCAGCGCCTCCTTGGTCTTTCGCCTGAGGGAACAAGATCATACGTTCGTATCTAGTGTCCATCCGGAAACTCCGGATGAGACACTACTGGTTTCCAATTCGGAAACGAGGAATTTTTCGTCCTGGCAAGAAAGTCGAGGAGTTGCGCGGAGGCGTACATTGGTACGCCGCACAAGCAAGCCCGAAGATTGACGCCGCCAGGGCGGAAAAGGACCGTTTCCGGATGGAAACTAGGCTAGATAAGCATTTAAAAGGAGGGAATGTATGTACGGTCAGGAGAGGGTCTATAAGAAGGTGGAAGTGA
>JBGPID010000067.1:0-11074 GCA_041484725.1 Geobacteraceae bacterium
AGTCCTGGAAAACCTGCTCGGCAACGCCTGGAAATACACCGGCAAACTGGAAAGGGCGCAGATTGAGTTCGGTGTCAACGAAACGAACGGCACGACGACCTTTTTCGTGCGGGACAACGGGCCCGGCTTCGACATGGCCCATGCAGACAGGCTCTTCATTCCATTCCACCGTCTGCATAGCCGGGAAGAATTCGCCGGTCACGGAATAGGCCTTTCCACTGCCCAACGGATCATCCTGCGCCATGGCGGCAGGATCTGGGCGGAGGGCGAACCGGGCCATGGAGCGACCTTTTATTTCACCCTGGACCGGCAGGCAGAATTTCCGGCCCGCCACCACCAAACCGCGATGTAATGCCGGCCTGCAGACAATACAAACCACTCTCTCCTAAGTTTCTTTTGTTAAATTGCCCCGCGCTGTTTCAATCTCCTTGGCTCATAACGCTTTTTTTTTTACACATGTTATGTTAGTTTACCATCAAGACATTTAGCACCTTTTAGGTTTGTAATGCCCCGGCGACCAAGATACAGCTGGGTTGCCTCCTCCGGGCTATTTTGATCGCATCTTCGGGTGAGACTTCGCCAAATTCGGAATAGAGGCCTGATATGGAAACGTTTGGTTATACCCGGCCGCGGATAGCGATACTCTATGTGGAAGATGATCCGGTTACCAGGAATATCCTCTGCAAGATGATCCCTTTGAAATTTCACGGCATCGATTTCCATACAGCGGAAAATGGCAAGATCGGACTGGAGCTGTATAAAGAACACGCACCAGATATCATCATAACCGACATCAACATGCCGGTCATGGACGGCATCAAAATGGCCGCCGAAATCAAGACCCTCCGTCCCGAGGCGATCATCATCATCCTTTCGGCCTACAGCGATACAAACTATCTCCTGAACGCCATCGAGATCGGTATCAATCACTTCTTATTGAAACCGATAGACTACAAAAAGCTCTTTGTCACAATCGATAAATGCATAGCCGGCATAATTCTGGAAAACAGACTAAAGGAACAGAACGAGCATATCCGCAAACTCTCCCGAGCCGTGGAACAGAGCCCAAGCATGGCAATGATCACCGACCTGCACGGGACAATTGAGTATGTAAATCCGAAATTCACCGAGATAACCGGTTATCCGGCCGAGGAACTCATCGGCCGGACACCGCGGATCCTCAACTCCGGTATGACGTCACCGGAAACCTATCAGACGCTCTGGAGCACAATTAATTCAGGCCGGGTCTGGCACGGCGAATTCCTCAACCGGAAGAAAAATGGGGAACTGTACTGGGAGGCCGCATCCATCTCTCCTGTATTCGATGAAGAAGGGGTCATCACCCACTTTGTGGCGGTCAAGGAGGACATCACACGGCGTAAGCGGGCCGAAGAAGAAATCGATATCCTGAACAGCAGCCTGGCGGCCCGGGCCCAAGAACTGGAAGAAGCCAACTACAGGCTGGATGCGGCTTTCCACGAACTTGAGAGCGCCAACCATCAGTTGGAAATGACCAACAGTGAGCTGGAAGCGGCCAACCGTGAACTGGAGGCATTCAACTATACGGTTTCCCACGATCTCAAGAAGCCGCTGTCGAATATCAACGGCTATTGCCAGGTTATTCTCCATCTCTTCGCCGACCAATGCAACGAGCAGAGCCGGCGTTATCTTCAGGAGATTTATTCCGGCACCCTGCGGATGAGCAAGCTGATCGACACGCTGCTCGATTTTTCCCGCCTGTCGCGCTGTAACATAGTTCGGGAAAAGGTCGACTTAAGTGGCTTGGTAAGCGAAATAGCGGCAGAACTCAGACATACAGCACCGGAGCGCCGTGTCTCGTTCAATATTGCGAAGGGGATTACAGCCTATGGAGATGTCAATCTGCTGCGGATCGTGCTGGCCAACATCATTGGCAATGCCTGGAAGTTTTCCGCCAATAATGAAGAGGCGATCATCGAATTCGGAATGACGGAGTGTGACGGAAAGCCGGCCCATTTCGTCCGTGACAACGGTGTCGGCTTTGACATGGCCCAGATGGACGATCTTTTCACCCCCTTCCACCGTCTGCACTGCCGGGAAGGGTTTGCCGGTCACGGTATCGGCCTGGCAACGGTGCGGCGCATCATCCAGCGCCACGGCGGCCGGGTTTGGGCGGTGGGAAAACCGGACGAAGGGGCGACCTTTTTCTTCACCCTGCCAGAGCAGTAATAACCAGGTTCAGGTCCAGGCAACGCCGCGCTTTCCTTTATTTCAGGAATCCGAATTTTTTCATTCGATAACGAAAAGCATCGATCCCCAGATTCAATTTCTTGGCAGCCTTGGACTGATTCCAGTCACTGCTGTCAAGTGCCTGATGGATGAGCTCCTTTTCCACTTCCTCGATATCGACCCCCTCCGGAGGCAGCTTGAGAGATGTCACCGGCGGAGTGGATGACGAGCTTTTGGCTATTATTTCCAGCGGGAGATTCTCCAGCAGCAGCGTTTCGTCGTTCCCGAGAATAATGGCCCGTTCGATCACGTTTTTCAGCTCACGTATGTTTCCCGGCCAATGATAATCAATAAGCATCTTTTCGGCCATACTGGAAATACCCTTGACATGTTTGTTGAATTCTTTATTGAAGGTTTCAATAAAATGATTTGCCAGACAAACTATATCTTCTTTCCGCTCACGAAGGGGGGGCAAGAATATGGGAATCACCTGCAGCCGATAGTATAGATCATTGCGAAAGCTTTTTTCCTCGATGGCCTTCAACAGGTCCTTGTTGGTTGCGGATATGATACGTATATCCACCGACATTATTTTCGATCCGCCGATCCGCCGGAATGTTCTGTCTTCAAGAAATCGCAGGAGCTTGGCCTGCATCCCTACTTCCATGTCACCGATTTCATCCAGGAAAATTGTCCCCCCGTCAGCAAGTTCAAAGAGCCCTTTTTTGGTTGCTTTGGCGTCGGTAAACGCCCCCCTTTCATGGCCGAAAAGTTCACTTTCGAGAAGTGTTGCGGGAACGGCGGCGCAGTTGATGGCGACAAAGGGCTTATCAGCCCGGCTCGATTTATAATGGACCCATTTCGCAACCAGCTCCTTGCCGGTCCCCGATTCCCCCTGAACAAGAACGGTTGACGCTTCACTCTTCGCTACCTTTTCCATCATGGCAAGAACATTTTTCATATGCTTGCTCACCCCGATAATGTTCGGGGGCCCGATCTTTTTGTGCTCGCTGCGCAGCCCCGCCACTTCACGACGCAGGTATGAAGTCTCCAGGGCTTTCCTGATCACTATGGCCAATTCATCGAGATTGAACGGCTTGTTTATATAATCGTAAGCCCCCAGCCGCATGGCATTAACGGCAGTCTCCAGCCCGCCCTGGGCAGTAACCATGATAACGACGATATCCTCATCTATCTCTTTGACCTTCTCCAGCACTTCCAGGCCGTTGATGCCCGGCATCTGAATATCGAGCAGAATCAGATCGGGCTGCTCTTCGCGCACCATTTTCAGCGCGTCTTCCCCGGTGCCGGCAGTCACGATGTCATAACCCTGCTTTTTCAAATTCTGCTCAAGTGACCAACGGATCAAACGCTCGTCATCAACGACCAGTATTCTGGTATTCCTCATGGTTGCTCCTGTACAATCAGTTCCGAGGTTCGAGGGTTTGTTCTCCTCGCTCCGACTCATTCGCGGTAATTCCGGAAACGGGCAGGTCTACGGTAAAAACGGTCCCCACGCCGTCTTCACTGACAACGCTCAGTTCCCCTCCATGCTGCGTTACCAGCTTGTGGCAGATGGCCAGTCCAAGCCCTGTCCCCTGGGCCTTGGTGGTAAAGAATGGGGTAAATATCTTCGAGAGAAGCTGCGCCGGGATTCCCGGTCCGGTATCGGCTATGGAAACCCTGGCCCAATGCTTTCCGTCCGATTCAACCAGTGACGTTCCGACGGTCAACACCCCACCGTTCTGCATGGCCTGCAGTGCGTTCAGGATAAGATTCAAAAACACCTGCTGGATCTGTTTGGGGTCAACATAAACCGGCGGGAGGGTTTCCTCGAGTTCGAGTTTTTTCTCGATATTCTTGCCGCTACGGTGTTGCGAGGCGAACATAAGGGTTTTTTCCACAATACTGTTGAGATTGGTGAAGGTAGGTTCCGGCTGCGCCGGTTTGCCGAAGAAGAGGAGATCATTAACAGTCTTGTCAAGGCGTTTGATCTGTTCCAGAACTTCATTAATAATTTCCGTACGGGGGTCGTCGGGCTCAAAATCGTCCTTTATGATGGTAATTGCAGCGGCAATACCGGTCAGCGGGTTCTTGATCTCATGGGCAATGCCTGCCGCCATTTCCCCCACCGATGCCAGGCGGTCAGCCCTTTCCATCTGTTGAAAATGGCACTGTTCGATTTCTTTTTTCGCGAAATCAAGCTTATCCACCATCGAATCGAAACTGGCGCTGAGCCGGCCCACCTCATCCTTTTCTTCCGACTTTATCCTGACCGAGAGGTCTCCTTGTTCAACCCGTGCCATGTTTTCGACGATCAGGTTCAGCGGCTTTCTGACAAACTTGAGCATGACCAGGGAAATGGACGCGGAGAGAAATAGAACAATGGCTATCGTCGAGAAGACAAAAAGCTTGGTTGCCTCTACTACACGTTGTCTGGTCTCCACGAGGGAATAATTGACGTCCAGCACGCCGATGATGCGGATATTCCGCCCATGGCAGGTATAGCACGGTTCATCGTTGTAAATGGGCTTCTGCATCTTGAGCACTTCACCCTGCCCGGGTACGGCGAATATCCCCTCATGCCTGTTGTTGATAAACAACTGATAGTCGTTGTCATTGACCGGCTTTCCCACTTCATCGGGGTGTGATGATTTCAAAACGATGCCATGGGGATGAAAAATCCTTACCGCCAGTAAATTGCGGTTTTGCCCCACCATCTCCAGAATGACCTGCGTGTCCTCGGTGTTGCCGATCCGCATCGAATTGTAGATGCTTCTTTCGATAGTCTGGAGCAGCAGATCGGTACTTTCGCGGGCTGTATTGATAAGCTGGGTCTGCTCCCGTCTCAGGTTCAGAAAGGTAAAAGAGCTGATGCCGAAGGCCAGAAGAGTAATGGATATGAAAATAACCCTGGTTGTCAGGCTTTTGAATGCCAAACTGCCTCCGTTGCGTTGTACTCTGCCGATCGCGTCAGCGCGGTCGGCAGAGCGGTCCAGTCGGTTTCTTTACTGTATCTGTTCCGGTACCGGTGACTGACCCGGGACCGGTAGTCGGCCGGTGGTCGGTGGTTGGCTAGGGGCCGGTCTTCACTGTCAGGCTGGCAACCAGGCTTTGCAGTTCATCCGGTACGAACAGCCATTCATTGTATTTCTTTTTCCCTCCAAACATCTTGAATTCAGTGGAATCAGCGGGATAATCCGAGAAATCCTGTTTGAGCGGCTGCTCTTCACTGGTACTTTGAACGCCGATAATCCCCTTCGACTGATCGGTTATCGGCGTCCACTCCTTGTTGGTCAGGGGATCTGTGTAGAGTCTGCGCAGGTAGCGGATGCTGGAAGTCGAACGGGGGTCTTTCAGAAGAGCTTTAAGGTCACTGAGGGGCATGGGCTTGACTCCAGCTCCCCCTTTATTCCATCTGGCGATCGCATCCTTGATCTGGGCGCCGCGGAACAGAAGCTCCTTCTCCCGCTCCCGCTGCATGATCATGGTCCAGCTCTGCGATGCAGCGCCGAGCATGATCCCCATGACCACCACCAGCAGGAGGGCCGCTAAATAGGTAAAACCATCGGATGATTTCAGTAACTTAAATATCACGGCCTTGCTCTCATCAAGAAAAACGGCAGCTAGCCGCCGGCCTTTCTGGTCAGGACCTCACGGGCCGCTTCCACAAGGTCTTCGGGGAGCAGTCCGAAATATTTCAAGAGCTCTTCCGCTTTCCCCGAGGTGCCGAAACGGTCCCGGATGCCGACCCTTTTGATCGGCACGGGATGCTCTTCTCCCAGGAATTCGGCTACTCCCCCGCCAAGCCCCCCGATCACGGAATGTTCCTCCGCGGTAACGATTGCGCCGGTCTCCCGGGCCGCCTTAAGAAGTATTTCCTGGTCCAGAGGCTTGATGGTAGCCATGTGCACCACCCGGGCAGAGATCCCCTCCTTATGCAGAAGGCCGGCGGCAGCCAGCGCCTGGGCAGTCATGAGTCCTGTGGTGACAAAGGTCAGATCGGTGCCGGCGGCCAACTCACACCCCTTCCCTATTTCGAACCGGTAACTCGCATCGAAAATCGTCGGGACCTTATTGCGTCCCAGCCTGATATATACCGGCCCCTTATAAGCAGCGGCAGCCCTGATCGCCCCTTTTGTCTCAACACCGTCGGCAGGCACGATGACCGTCATGTTCGGGACGGCCCGAACTATGGCAATATCTTCCACCGACTGATGGGAACCTCCATCTTCTCCGACAGTCACCCCGCCGTGGGTCGCCACGATTTTAACGTTTGCCTTGGGATAGGCGACCGACTGGCGCATCTGCTCCCAGGCCCTGCCGACCGCGAAAATGGCAAAGGTGGAGACGAACGGGATCTTGCCGGCGGCCGCCAGACCGGCGGCGGTACCGACCATGTTAGCTTCGGCAATCCCCATATTAAAGAAACGGTCGGGGAATTTTTTCGCGAAAACCCCGGTCTTGGTGGAGCCGGAGAGATCCGCATCCAGCACCACGATATTCCCGTTCTCCGCACCCAGTTCTGCAAGCGTCTCGCCATAGGCGTCACGTGTTGCGATCATGCTGCTCATATCTGAAATTCCTTTCTCTGTCCCTAACAATTATCCGGGGAAAGCGAATTTTTCGCAAGATCAAGGCTGTCGAGGGATTGCGCGGAGGCGTAGCAGGGCTACGCCGCACAAGGAATCCCGAAGACTTACGCAGAGCTTGCGTAAAAGTCGCTTTCCCTCAATCGAAGCATCCCAGGCACTCCAGCGCCTTTGGAAGTTCCTCATCACTGGGAGGGACTCCGTGATAGGACGCCTTGTTCTCAAAGAAGGAAACCCCCTTCCCCTTGACGGTATTTGCAACGATCACGGTCGGCTGTCCCTTGATCGTCTCGGCATGATCCAGAGCGGCAAGGATCGCAGCCATGTCATGACCGTCGATTTCCATCGCATGCCAGCCGAAAGCCTTGAATTTTGCGGCGATCGGCGCCACATTCATTACCTTCGCCACCTCACCGTCTATCTGCAGGGCATTGGCGTCAACCAGTGCGCAAAGGTTGTCGATTTTGTAATGGGCTGCCGCCATGGCCGCTTCCCAGACCTGTCCCTCCTGCAATTCTCCGTCTCCGAGAAGCGCATACACCCGGCTTTCGCGACCGTCGAGCCTTAGCCCCAGCGCCATGCCATTGGCCATGGAAAGCCCCTGCCCCAGCGAACCGGTGCACACCTCTACCCCCGGTGTGGATTTGCTGTCCGGATGCCCCTGCAAATGGCTCCCCAGACGGCGCAGCATCATCAGGTCTTCCCTGGGGAAATAGCCGGCGTAGGCCAGGGCCACATACTGCGCCGGTGCCGCATGCCCCTTGCTAAGAACAAACCTGTCACGCTCCGCCCAATCGGGGTTTGCGGGATCATGGCGCATCTTGCTGAAATAGAGCGCGGTAACCATGTCGATGGCCGACAGGGAACCGCCGGTGTGACCCGACTGCGATTTATGCAGCGTCCTGACGATGGCGACACGCAGTTCTCTGGCCTTATCTGCCAAATCGGCAATAGTTGCTTTCACGAAAAACCTTTCCTCTCAGTGTAATGCCGTTATTTAATCATCACCGGCAACGAGATAATCGAGAATTATTTCATCGAGACTCTGTTGATGCTTGGGAATATCATTGGAAGCCGAACTGGAAGAATCGGCTGGCGCAGGTGGGAGAGCGGCTGCCGTCTCATTTTTTTCGGAGGTTTCATCACGGACCGCAGTCGACCGGGCAAAGGCCCTCTCATCGAATTCACCGGATTTCAGACGGCGCAGCATCTCCTTATGCTGTTCCTTCATGAGTTCTTCGACCACTTTCTCAAGGGTCTCAATCTTGATGATATCGGCATAGCCGGTTTTTTTCGAAGATATGATGGTGCCGCCGCGATAGAGAAGAGTTATTATGTGGGGGGCATTGATACCGCTGTCCTCGGTTTGGATATGGAATATCTCGCCCTTGTACATTATATTGTGATTGAAGCCTAGAACCATTTTCGATCCCTGTCCGCCAAATGACGCAATAATAGCAAAATATCACACAAATCAAATAGTTGCAATCATTAAAAGCAGGTTCTACCTCCCCAACAACTTCCTGATCCTGGCAACCGCTTCCATGGCGTCTTTGGCATAGAGGTCGGCGCCGATCTCATCGGCATATTCCTGTGTGACCACGGCTCCGCCGATCATGGTAAACGTCTTTATCCCTTGCGCCTTCAATTTGGCGATGACATTGCGCATCTCGGTCATGGTCGTGGTCATCAGCGCCGATAGACCGACGGCGTCCACCTCGTGCTTCCGGGCCTCGGCGATTATCCGCTCGGCCGCAACGTTTTTCCCCAGGTCGATCACTTCGAACCCGTGGCTTTCCAGCAAGGTGCAGACGATATTCTTGCCTATATCATGGATGTCACCTTCCACGGTGGCCATCAGGATCTTACCGATAGAGGCGAACCCCTTTCCCTTCATCTCCTCCTTGAGCCTCGCAAAGGCGTTTTGCATGGTATCGGCGGAGAGCATGACCTGCGGCAGGAAAAAGCGGTTGCATGCAAAACGTCGTCCCACCTCTTCCAGACCGGGGAGGAGTGCCTCGTTGCTGATCTGCAGGGGGGTAAGCCCTTCTTTCATGCCTTCTTCCACCAGCCCGATGATATTTTCCCGGTCTCCATCGATGATCGCCCTGGCAAGACGTCCCCTGATATCCAGAGGTTGTTCCTCCGACGGAGTCGGCCCAAGGGTGGGGTTAATAACCCCCTTATATGCATCGACATAGGCTGCCGCATTCGGGTCCCTGTTCAGGAGCACCATGGACGCGCGGTAAGCGTCCATCATCGATTCTTCCCTGGGGTTGACGATCGCGGCATCAAGGCCGGCCTCCATGGCCATGGCGAAAAAAGCGCCGGAGACCAGCGGCCGGCGGGGCAACCCGAAAGAAATATTGCTCACCCCCAGTACCGTATTGACCCCGAGCCGTTCTTTCACCAGCCTGACCGCCGTAAGGGTCTCCATGGCCCGTTTCTGCTCGGCGCTTACCGTCAGGGTGAGGCAGTCGATGATGACGTCCCTGGTGGGAATCCCCTCTTCCCTTGCCGCATCCAGAATCCTTGCGGCAACCGCGCAACGTTTCTCCCCTGTATCAGGAATCCCCGTTTCGTCCAGTGTCAGACCGACAACCGCCGCGCCATATTTTCTGACCAGCGGCAGAATCCGGGTAAGGCTCTTCTCCTCGCCGGAAACGGAGTTTATTAGCACCTTGCCGTCCGCAGCCTTGAGGCCGTGTTCCAGGGCATCCGGATTGGATGAATCAAGAACCAAAGGTGTTGTCACTGCACCGGTCACGCAGAAAACGGCCCGCGCCATGGCGGCCGGCTCGTCTATGCCCGGCGCCCCCACATTGACATCCAGAAGCGTCGCCCCGGCGGCTGTCTGATCCACTGCCTCGCGGCGGATATAGGAAACCTTCCCCTCCCTGAGTTCGGCGGCAAAGCCCTTTTTCCCGGTGGGGTTGATCCGCTCACCGATTATGGCCACCGGCCTGCCCGGGCCTATGGCAACAAAACCGCTGCGGCTGGAAAGGAATGTCACGTTTTCGTCCGGGCCGATCGTGGGAAATGTCCGTTCATGTCCGGCAAGCGCCTCCCGGATCGCCCTGATATGGACCGGGGTAGTGCCGCAGCAGCCGCCGATGATCCTGACACCCAGATCCAGCATCCGCTCATGATAGGCGGTCATATCCTCCGGCGTCCCGGGAAAGATGGTCCTGCCGTCCTTAAGAAAGGGTAGACCGGCATTGGCCTGGGAAATGAGCGGCAGCCGGGTGACGCGGCGCATTGTCGAAAGTATCTCATAGATACCCTCCACTCCGAGTCCGCAGTTGGAGCCGACGATATTTGCCCCGACCGCCTCCAGGGTTATTGCTGCGGCCTCCGGCGATGTGCCGAGCACGCTCCGCCCGTTGTCGTCGAAGGTCAGCATGGCGACGACCGGGATGGTGGGGGATATCTCGCGAATGGCTATCACGGCGGCGCGGATCTCCTTGATGTCAAGGAAGGTCTCCAGGGTGATGATGTCAGCCCCTGCCCCGATGAGCGGCAGGGCCTGTTCGCGAAAGATGGCCGTCATCTCGTCAAATGAGCAATCTCCAACCGGCTCGACAAATCTTCCGGTCGGCCCTATGGAAGCCGCCACATAGGCGCGCGCGCCGGCGACTTCGCGCGCAATCGCCACGGCACGGGAGTTGATCGCGTACAGTTTCTCTTCCAACCCGAAATGGGCAAGCTTGGGACGACTGCCGCCGAAAGTATTGGTGACGATAATATCGGCGCCGGCTTCCAGGTATTCCCGATGCACCCCTGCCACCACCTCAGGCATGGTGAGGTTCAACTCTTCCGGTGATTGGCCGGGTTGCAGACCCCGTTCCTGAAGCATGGTTCCCATGGCGCCATCCAGCACCAGCACCCGTTCGTATATGGCCTGCAAAAATGTTTTTTTCATACGAAAAACCTCTTACCAGCGGCTAGCCTTGCTTCTTTTCCAGGGTGAAATCGGGAACCAGCGGCTCGCGCAGGTCAATATGACCCTTCAGTGTCTCGACCCCCTTACCGTTAAGCAACAGCTTCACCTTTTTAATCCGGGGGAAATTAGCCGTTATGCTGTTGACGATCGAATAGACCGCCATCATTTCGGCATTACTCCCGCTAGGAAGCCCTTTGACCAACTCTTCACCAAGATCGATCAGGGCAATGTCACCGTTCACCTGGACATCCTGAATCGACGTTGCAGCCGGAAGGGTCGGCTCCAGGTCCCCCAGAGGACCGTTGATCAATTCCCCGACAACTGTTTCTAC
>JBGPID010000068.1:0-11073 GCA_041484725.1 Geobacteraceae bacterium
GCCCTCCAGCCGCTCCTTCAGCTGGTCATGAAACGGGATGTTCTGGGAAAATCCCTCTCCCTCAAGAAGGAAGCACTGCTCGCGGTCGGCCGTATCGGCGACAGGCGGGCGCTCGACACCTTGTTCAGGCTGGTGAGGAAAAGATATTTGCTCGCCTCCGGCCGTTGGGATGAGTTGAAGATTCTCGCTGTCGAGACCATCGGCCAGCTGGGAGGGGATTCTTCGAGGGAATTCCTGGAAAAAATATCGGCCAGGGGCGGGCGCATCGGCAAGGCCTGCTCCAGAATGCTGGAAACCATGGAACAAAGGACTGCACCAGGCAATGAGTGATATAACCCAACAAGGGGCCGGGCGCGCTGCCATGCTCCTGACGGCCGCCATAAAATCTGTTACGTTCTATCCTCAGGCCCATCCCGCGGTACGGCAGCCTCTGCAGGAGCTTGCCGGGATCTTCAACGATATGTTCCGGGAAAAGCCCGAAATACATCTCGGCGTGGTTGAGGGGGTCTTTTTCCTGGAGAGCCACCTTTTCGTCACCCCCAACGCCTCAGTCGCGGAGCTGGCCGAACGCTTCACCAAAAAGGGGATCTACGCAATTACCATCTATGCCGGAGTGACCCCTGACGACCTGTTCTGCTTCACTTCATTCCTTGCCCGCCGGGAATCCACTGCCGACCTGCTTGCCCCGGAACTGGAAAAGCACGGCATCCGGACCATCCGTCTGGGTATTGACCAGCTGGTGTATGGCGATTCGGCCGATGAGGAGGGCTCCGCCCCGTCCCGCACCTATTTCGAGGCGCTCAGCGCCGTACGCGAGACGATGCGGGATATCGAGAACGGCAGGATACCCGCCAGCGACAGGATCAATAACGTCGTGGAAAACATGGTTTCCGTTACCATCAAAGACCATACTACCCTTCTCGGGCTCGCCATGATCAAGGATTATGACAATTACACCTTCAACCATTGCGTAAACGTGGGGATCCTCGCCCTGTCACTTGGGGCGCACCTGGGGATGGATCGGGACGTCCTGAGGGACATCAATACCGCAGGACTCCTCCATGACATCGGAAAAACCAGGATCGCCAAGAATATCATCAATAAACCAGGGAAGCTTTCCGCCGAGGAGTACGAGCTGATAAAGAAGCACGCCGAAAAGGGGGCGGAAATAGTCAACAAGATGACGGATATCCATCCGCAGGTGGCGGAGGCGGTGCTCGGGCATCACATTAAATACAACCGTACGGGATATCCCGAATGGGCGAGGGAGAGATCATTCAACCCTATAACCGAAATGGTGGCCGTTGCCGACTGCTATGACGCAATCACCACGGTGCGCACCTATAGCATGCCCATTCTACCGAGGGCAGCAATCGATACGATGCACAGGCTTTCGGGGACCTCACTGAACGGTGAACTTGTGAAGAAATTTGAGAATATGATGGGGCGATACCCGGTCGGCACCCTCGTGAGGCTCGATACAAACGAGATAGCCCTGGTAGTGAGGCCACATCCAGGGGAAAGCAAGGTGCCCGCCATTAAGGTGATTATCGATTCACGAGGCGCGGTGCTGGAGAAACCGAAACTGATGAGCCTCATGACTCAGGATGGATCCCCGTCGTACGCATCCATCGTCGCAACGGTAGACCCGCTTCTTAAGAATATAGATGTAGCCAGCTACTTCCTCACCTGATCCGAACCATGCCAAGGGCCAGCGCAGCTGCTTCCCGGGTCCGCGGATGGGGCGAGTGGAGCAGTTCAATGAACCTTGCCTCCAGGGACCCATCGCCGATCCTCGCCAGTGCTGTAACAGCTTCAGCGTCAAGGAGCCCGTCCCGCGCATCGAGAAAGGGGAGCAGTTCCGGGATGAGGGATTGGTTTCTGTAGTTACCCAATGCCGCAATCGCCTTGGCCCGGATTGCCGGGTTCGTCTCCTTCAGGCACTCAAGGAGCACGGGAAGCGCGCGCGGACTGGCGAGAATGCCGAGGATTTCCACTGCGACCGATTTTATATCCTCTTCCGGTCGTGCGGCACAGTAGAGAAGAGCGGGCAGGACCTCTTCACCACCGATCTTGCCGAGGGCATACAATGCCTTGATTTTGGTCCCGAGGTCTCCTTTTTTCAGTGCATCAAGGAGTTCAGGTAGGGTGCCGATACCTTCCAGGCGCTCCAGGGCCTCCGCAGCCGCGGCGCGAACCTCTTCGCAGGAATCGGTCAGCAGCTCTGCCAGGGCTTCCCGCCGTTTAAGTGTAGAATCGAATGGTTGCATATACGTGTGCCCCCCTGCTCATGCAGTGATGTCAGGATCATTCACCAGCTTCATCAACTCTTCCCCGAACGCTTCCTTCTGCCATTGTTTCATGACAGGGATTGCAGCAATTCCCTGTTTCCCGTGTGAAGCGGACGCGGCGACAGACTCCAGCATACTGTTGTTAACAAGCACTCCCGCTTCTATCCCCAACTTCTTGGCCTTGGCCTCCCGCCACAACTTCAGTCTCTTCAGCCGCTCCCCTTTCAGAAGGTCCTTGACGAAGCGCTGCGGGTGCGGATAAGACGGAAGTTGATCGGGCGGCAAGCTCAATCCTCGGGCTGTCGCTTCAAGGATTTCACGTCCGTATCTATTGCTCAGTTTCGCTGTAAGACCGGCGATTCCGTCCAGGTCGCCGGACCGGCGCGGCTTTTTCTCCGCCAGCTGGCGCAGGGTATCGCTCCCCAGGATCTTGAAGGGAGGCAGGTTACGCGCCTTGGCCAGATTATCCCTGAAGCGCAGCAACTCCTCCAGCACCGCAAGAGTGCGCGGGTCCATCTTGGCCGCCCCCTTGAAGCGGAGGAACAACGGCCCGGCATCACGCGAGCAGGCGCGTACAGCGGTTAACAGCGCAGATTCCTCCTCCACCCAGGCCAATCTTCCCTTATCATGCAACTCTTCCGTTAATTGCCGGTAAAGCTCGATCAGAAGTGATGTGTCCCTGACGGCGTATTCTATCATCTCGTCGGAAAGCGGCCTTTTGCTCCAGTCAGCCTTCTGGTATCTCTTGTCCAGCTCCGCCCCGAAGCGTTTAAAGAGCACGGCGGCCAGACCTACCTCTTTTTCGCCGAGGAATTGACAGGCGATCATAGTGTCGAAAAGATTTTGTACCTCGATAGCGAAATCCCGGTAGAGTGACCGGATATCGTAATCGGCGCCGTGAAAAACCTTGCGAATAGCGGGATCGGCCAGTATGGGAGCAAGCGGCGACAAGTCCGGTATGGCCAGTGGATCGAGAATTACCGATTCAGTCGGGGTTGATATCTGGATCAGACAGACCTTTTCCTGGTAGTGGTGGAGTGAATCCGCTTCCAGATCTACGGCCAGAAGCGGTTCACGGGCGAGACGCTCAACCAGGCTCAGGAGGGTTTGCTGGGAAGAGACAATTTCCGGCATTTGATTATTTTTCACAACCTTTACGCTCCAATCAACCAGCCGCCAGCCGCCAGTTCATAAAATCAGAATTCCCGGACGATCCGGTAGAGGGTCGTCCGCTGCGCGGCGCGAAAGCCCGCTTCTTTGATCAGCTCCACCATCTCCTCACGGGATATGCGAAAGGTGCAGCCCGCGGCAGCAACGACATTCTCTTCGAGCATTGTGCCGCCCAGGTCATTGGCCCCGAAGAAGAGCGCCACCTGGGCCATCTTTGCTCCCTGGGTCACCCAGCTGGCCTGGATGTTAGGGATATTGGCGAGGAGAATCCGGGCGAGCGCCAGCACCTTGAGATATTCCACACCGGTCGCCGTCCCCCCTCCCAACTCCGTATTGCCCGGCTGGTAGGTCCACGGAATGAATGCGGTGAAGCTCCCCCCTTCCGCCTGGAGCCGACACACCCGGAAGAGATGCTCCACAATATCCTCCGGTTTTTCCCTGCTCCCGAACATCATGGTGGCGGTGGTCGGCATGCCGAGAGCGGCTGCCTCGCGCATCACCGTTGCCCATCCTTCCCAGCCGATTTTCCTGGGTGAGATTTCCTGCCGCACCCGGTCCACCAGGATCTCGGCGCCGCCGCCGGGAATCGAGTCCAGTCCCGCCTCCTTCAGCCGCAGCAAGGTCTCGGGAACGGTAAGCCGGGAGACCCGGGCGATCTGGGTGATTTCAGCGGGCGATAGTGAGTGGTTCTGCACCATCGGGAAGCGGCGCTTAATCTCTTGGAACAGCTGCTCGAACCAATCGATGCCAAGCCCCGGGTGAAGTCCTCCCTGCATCAGAAGCTGCGTCCCGCCAATATCCACCAACTCCCGGATCTTTCGATATATCTCATCCCCGGCCAGAAGAAAAGCGTCGGCAGCGTCCTGGTTACGATAGAATGCACAAAACTTGCATTTGGATTCGCAGATGTTGGTATAGTTAACATTCCGGTCCACCACGAAGGTGACCAGGTTATCCGGATGCATCCTGCGGCGGATGCCGTCGGCCAGCTTTCCCGCATCTATCAGCTCCGCGGAGGTTAAGAGCCAGAGGGCTTCCTTGCGGGTAAGCGGCTTGCCGTTGTCAATTTTCCCGGTTATTGATTTCAACATGATTGCAAAATCCAAAAACCCTCATCCGCCTTATTATATCGCCTTTCCGCTCCTCTCCATCGCCACTTCGTAAGAAACCTCGGCAATGGAGGGCATGAGCGGAATATCCTTGAGCGGAGAGCCTGCGGCAACGGCTGCGGCCACATGGAACATCCAGTTCCAGGGTATGGGCGAAGATTGCTGGGACTTGAGCCAGAAGGCCATCAGGACGAGCCGCTCCAGCCAGACGGTCCGCCGCGGCTCCAGGACCTCACTGAGGATATCCCCTACGGCCTTACCCTCTTTACGTCGCCCCTTCCCCTTCATGACGTTAAGCACCACCCGGTCCACCAGATTGTCGTCCTCGAACCATGCATCGGCAAATTCCTGCCAGGCGGGCCAGTCGGCCGATGCATCGAGCGCCTTGGCCACAGTCTCGGCTGAGAGCAATTCAGGGTCGTTGCGCAGCAGTTCCTGACGCAGGGTCTCAAGCTCCCGCAGGGGGTCGAGTGGCTTTGCCTGCCAACGGTCCGTGCCGAGAAGCTCGGCAATCTGCAGGAGCCCCCGGTGCGGCGCGCCTCCGTGAGCCGTTCCCACGGCCAGGGCATGGCCGACAGCCTTGTCGATGTAGTCGGGATCCACACTGGCAAAGCACATCACGTCCGGGAGACCCGCCAGGAAACGATCGACCCCCTTTGCGGAAGGGAGCGGGTGAATGAAGGTGTCGATGACCCCGACCCCCTGCTTCCAAAGGATATTGCAGAGCTCGAAACGGTTTTTCTCTCCGACTGCGATCCAGAATGACTGGGCTCCTGCGCCATCCATGGTGGTGGCGTAGACGGAATGGATCTTTCTCCCCTTAAGCGGCGCGCACTCCACCTTGCCCCGGCGGGCATTGGTGATGGCCTTATCCAACTCCTTGCGGATATCGGCGGGAAACCAGTTGCGTATAATGATGAGACGCCGCAGGGTTTCCGGGGAGATCGATTCCCCTTTTGCCCGGGCAAGCATGACGGCTACCGCTGTCCGGACCTCCTTGACCGGATGGAAGAGCATGAGCGCGGCAATGTCGCGCAATCGGTCGATTGGGGAATTCAGCATCTCGCCGATCATGGCAATCTGGCACTCCGGCTCCATGAGCCCCGTCTGTTCGAGAATAAGGTCCAGGGCCTGGTAGGGATCGGTGCTTCCCATCTCCCGGAACCCTTCACCAACAAAGGTTTCGAAATCGATTGTTGCGGCGGCTTTCTCTACGCCCGGGAAAGAGAGCATCCGCTGCCTGTTTGCCCCATGAATGACCGGCAGGATTTCGACGCGGCTCTCCAGAAGGCTCCGCCCGACCGCGGCGCAGAGGTTCGGGTCACCCTCCTCGGTAAAGACATGGCGGGCAAGGGCACCCTGTAAGTGCTCCATCCGTTCCTTTGCCCCTTCCCTCTCCCTCTCCATATCGGTCCGCAACTCTTCCAGCAGGCAGGAGAGGAGGCTCAAGGCTACGTTGATGCGGAGTTCGTCCTTCGTCGTACGGGGGATGAGCGTGGGAAGCAGCGCTGCCAATTCCTCGCCGACATCGTGCCGGGCCAGGACCATCGTCCGGAATTCATGCTCAAGGTCATGGGTAATCGGGGCGTTTCCTGCGCTGATGATTTTGGCCATCCTCTCTATCAGGGAGAGGAGGTCATTTTTCTTACCCACTTATCGTTACCTCACAGGGTTAAAGTTATCGGAACCCGATCAATAGGTTCTCAATTCGTTGTAGAGGGTATCCCTTTCCACCGGAGTACGCCCTGCCTTCCGTATCAGTCCGGCGATCTCTTCCCTGCTCATGGCCTGAGGGGTCTGCGCGCCGGCGTCGTGGCCGATCCGCTCCTCTACGACGGTGCCGTCCAGATCGTTGACGCCGAAGGCGAGGGCAACCTGGGCGATCTTCTCCCCCAGCATCACCCAGTAGGCCTTGATATTGGCAAAGTTATCCAGGTAGATCCGGGCAATGGCCAGAGTCTTCAGGTCGTCCACCCCGCCGCTCCCTCCCCTTCTATCCAGTTTCAGCCTGGTATTCTCCGGCTGGAAGGCGAGGGGGATGAAGACCTGGAATCCGCCTGTTTCGGCCTGCAGATCACGGAGACGTCGCATATGGTCCACCCGGTCCGCGTAACTCTCCAGATGGCCATAGAGCATGGTGGCGTTCGACTTGAGGCCGGACCGGTGGACCTCCGCCATGATCTCCAGCCACCGCTCGCCGGAGATCTTCTCCGGACAGAGTTTCTTTCTCACCTCGGCCCCGAGAATTTCCGCACCTCCGCCGGGGAGAGAGCCGAGCCCCGCCTCCTTTAATCTCGCCAGGGTTTCCGCAACGGAGAGCCCGGCGATCTGCGCCAGATAAACGATCTCCACCGCCGTAAAGGCCTTGACATGAAGATCGGGGGAAACCGATTTTACCGTCCGGAGCATCTCCAGGTAGAAAGCGAAGGGGAGTTCCGGATGAAGACCGCCGACTATGTGGATCTCGGTCGCCCCCTGGCTAGCGGCTTCCACTGCCCTGTTCCTGATCTCCTCCAGGTCATGGGTATAGGCGCCCGGCTCGTCGGCAGTCCGGGAAAACGCACAGAACTTGCAGCGGTTCACGCAGATATTGGTGTAATTCAGATGCCGGTTTACATTGAAATAAACCCGTTTGCCGTTCTTACTTTCATTAACGGCCGCTGCCAGCGCCCCGATCTCCAGCAGCTCGGGGGAGCGGAACAGGTAGAGCGCCTCGGCATCGTCGATACGCCCGCCATTTGTGACCTTGTCGGTTATGGAAGCAAGAGAAATCATATAATCCGTTCTATGTTCTACGTTCTACGTTCTACGTTCTAAGTTAAACCCTTAAACTTCCGACCTTGAACTTAGAACTTCGAACCTAGAACTGTCTTCACTCTTCCGCCCCCCACCTCTTGTACAGTCTGTGCCCGATCCCCAGGGAATCGAGCACCTTCCCCACCACGAAATTCACCATGTCATCAACCGACTCCGGCCTCTGGTAAAAGGCGGGCATGGCGGGAACGATGCGCACTCCCAGGCGCGACAGTTTCAGCATGTTCTCCAGGTGGATCTCGCTGAGCGGCGTTTCCCGGGGGACCAGCACCAATGGGCGCCGTTCTTTAATCATGACATCGGCGCACCGCTCCAGGAGAGTGCCGGAATTGCCGCAGGCAATGCGGGAGAGGGTCCCCATGGTGCAGGGGCAGATGAACATGGCATCGGGCGCGCTTGAGCCGCTCGCCACCGGGGCAAAGAAATCGTCTTCGGCAAAGTATTCGAGCTGTCCGGATTGAGGCCGGAAGTAAGCCGCGAGCGCCTGTTGCGGATCGCCCTGCCCCTTCAGATCGAGCCCGGTTTCCTCCCTGATAACCTGGAATCCAGTGCCGCTTATCAGGATGGTCAAATGGGCGCCGGATCTTAAGAGTTCACTGCCGAGCTTCAGGCCATAGATCGCGCCGGAGGCACCGGTCATGGCGAGCACAACGTTTTTCATTTCCATTGCTTTCCCCTATCCCGCCAGCACGTCAATGAGGGTAAATACGCATATGGTAATGCTGATATATCCGTTCATATTGAAGAACGCCATGTCGAGCTTTTTCAGGTCGCCATTGCGCAGGAGCCAGTGCTCATAAAAAATCAGGGCGGCGGTTATGCCGAGCCCGGTCAGATAGAAGAGGCCGAGATTCATCGTGGCATAGAGAGCCACCAGAAACCCCATCATTACCAGATGGAAGATGCGTGCCGCCCAGAGGGAACCGGTGACGCCGAGCCGCACCGGGATCGAATGGAGCCCGTGGCTCCGGTCAAACTCCAGGTCCTGCAGGGCATAGAGGGTGTCGAACCCCGCCAGCCAGAAAACCACGCCGCCTGCCAGTAAAACGGCGGGGAGCCCGACCTTGCCCTGGATGGCCACCCAGGCGCCCAAAGGGGCGAAAGCGATGCATATGCCCAGGACGATATGGGAGAGCGCCGTGAAACGCTTGCAATAGGAGTAGAGCACCAGAAAAAAGAGGATGAGCGGCGCCAGGTAAAGGCAAAGCGGGTTCAGGCGGTGCGCCGCATAGAACATGAGGAGGAGACCCAGGAAGACAAAGAGGAATACGGTTCCCTTGCCGATTAGCCCGGCCGGGATGGCGCGGTTACTGGTCCGCGGATTTTTCGCATCGATCTCCGCGTCGATGATCCGGTTGAGCCCCATGGCGGCGGTGCGGGCTCCTACCATCGCCATCACAATCCAGAAGGTCTGGTGCAGAGTGGGGAGCCCCCGGGCAGCAAGGAGCGCGCCGGTAAAGGCAAAGGGGAGAGCGAAGACGGTATGGGCGAATTTGATCATCTCCAGAAATATTTTGATCCTGGTAAATAGAGACGTTGTCGGCAGACCTTCAGTCATGATCATCGGTATTCCTTGATTCCAGAATGGATAAATTTGTTAATTGCTGCTTACAATTCATACTCCCGCCATCTCTTGTCAACCAGATCCGTGACTGCCCGGTCCCTGGCAATTTCCTCCCGCCATTCCCGTCCATCCCCTTCATCTGGCATCTTGCGGGTGGCGTCCAGGGCAAGACGCCCCAGGGGAGCTGTTTCCCTCTCCGTTCCAGCTACCACCAGATCCCGTTGCCAATCCACGATATTCAGGACTTTCCAGGCAATCAGGGAGAGGTCGTGGACGTCCGTATCCGCGTCAACGATCACCAGGAGCCGGGCATCGGCGAGCCACCCCTTCGCCCAGAGGGCATCGATAACCTCACGGGGATGGCCGGAGTGACGCTTTTCCATCGCTACCATTGCGCAGCCGTGGAATATCCCCTCTAGCGGAAGGTTGATATCGACGATTTCCGCCAGTTCGAGCCGGAGTATCGGCAGCAGCAGCCGTTCGGTCGCCTTGGCCAGATAGCAGTCCTCCATAGGGGGCCGGCCGACCACGGTCGCCGGAAAGATCATCTCATTGCGCCGGGTGATGCAGGTAACATGCATCACCGGCACATCCGAAGGCTTCGCATAAAAACCGGTATGGTTGCCGAATGCTCCACCCCTGCCCACTTCGCCCGGTTCCAGGTAACCTTCGAGCACCAGTTCCGCTTCGGCCGGGACCCTGATCACACTGGTCAGACAACGCACCAGTTGTACCGGCTCTTTCCGGAGAAACCCGGCCAGCTGCATTTCGTCAATATGCGGTGGAAGCGGCACCGATGCGGCATAGATCTCCGCCGGAGAGCTACCCACGGCGACGGCGATCGGCATCCGCTTCTCCCGCTCCAGGTATTTCCGGTAATGTCCGGCGCCGCCGCTGCTCATCCGCCAATGGATGCCGGCGCTCTTCCCGTCGAAGATCTCGACACGATACATGCCGCAGTTGGCATCCCCCGTAACGGGGTCAGCGGTGAACACCAGCGGAAGGGTGATAAAACGCCCGTCATGGTCCGGCCGGCCGTCACCGGACCAGTTCTTGAGCACGGGATATAGCGCTAAATCGGGACTGTACTCCACGACCTCCTGGCATGCCCCGGCAGTTGCCGTCTCCGGCGCGAACCGTGAAAATCCGGAGAGGTCGGGGAGAGCCGAAAGTTTAGCCGCCGTTGAATGGGCGGGGATCTGCCTGAAAAGCCCTTCCATCCGCCGGGTCAGATCCTGCAAATCGCCTATTTCAAGGGCCAGGCAGACGCGCCTGAGCGAGCCGAACATATTGGTGACGACCGGGAACGCGCTCCCCTTGACGGATTCAAACAGGAGCGCCTTGTTGCCTGACCGCGACTTGCTCACCCGGTCGGTTATTTCGGCGATCTCCAAATGCGGGTCCACCTCAACATGCACCCGCTGGAGCTCTCCAAGCTCTTCCAGCCTGTCCAAAAAGCCGCGCAGGTTCCTGTAGGCCATGAAATCCCTCGGCGAAGTACATAATCAAACTTATTTTTTAACATTTCACTGCCTATAAAACAATCGTTTTTTATATGCAGCGAAGTTATCCTGTTGACAAAGAAAACTTAACAAGCCTTAAAAAGACATCTCGGGATGTAGCGCAGCCTTGTAGCGCACCTGCTTCGGGAGACTTAATTTCTGTAATCAATCTCTTCCTAACCACATACAAATGGTTAGGTATTTTTGTTTTTGCCCCCATATTTCTCCTCTCCTCCGGTTCGCCTAACACTCCGTTATCACTTATAGTTGCATTATATGGCAACAATGATAAACTTTGATCATCCGGTGTATCCCAAGGTATTTCCGCAGATGGCTTTGGCCGACTATTTGAATCCCCGCAATCCACGGGCGCAGGCGGTGACAGATGAAACGGGTCCGCAACAATCAAAGTGAGATGACGCCGCCGGATTCCACTTTTCAGTTCACGCCCCAGCATACGCGCCGGATCCTCTGCCTCTTCCCGAAGTACGCCTGGTCGTTTGCCACGTTCAACTACGCTTTTCCACTGATGGGCTCGGTCAAGGCGTTCATGCCTCCGCAGGGCATCTTGCTCATCGCCGCGCTGGCGCCGGCCAGCTGGGAAATCAGGTTTATCGACGAGA
>JBGPID010000069.1:0-11030 GCA_041484725.1 Geobacteraceae bacterium
CCGATCGCCCCGGCCACTCCGCCGAGGATACGGGAAATGGAGCCCAGGAATATACACGCCACCATGAGAAAAATGACAAAGGTGAAGATGGGATGCATGCTCCTCCTGCCATGTCCCAGGTCGCGCGGTTGCGCCGTATATTCGCCCTTTGCCACCGCCATGATTGCCGCGACACCGGTCTTGATCCCGCCATCGATATCGCCGGCCTTGAATCGCGGCGCGATTTCACCGCGGGTGATCCGGCCGGAGACCAGGTCGGTCAACTTTCCTTCGAGCCCCCGTCCCACCTCGATTCTGATCTTCCGCTCCTGTTTGGCGATGAGGAGAATCACCCCGTTATCGACTTTTTGCTGCCCGATCCGCCACGCCTCCGCCACCTTTATGGAATACTCCTCCAGGGTCTCGCCCCCCAGTGTCGGAACAGTCAGGACAACGATCTGGGTGGAGTCGCTCCTTTCGAATGCGGTAAGGGAAGTCTCCAGTTCTTGCGCCGTCCCCGGGGAAAGCATGGCGGCATAGTCGTTCACATGGCCGCGCAAGGGGGGGACATCGAGGGCAATGGCCTGCAGCGGCAAAGCAAGAATAAATATGATCACGAGTAATCTATGCATATGAAAATCCAATGTTCAAGGCGTTCAATGGTGTATCTGTTCCGCGGCCTTTCGATACCATTTGGCCGCCTCCATCTTGTCCTGTTGTACCCCTTCCCCATTATCATACATGAGCCCGATATTCAATTGGGCCTCGGCATTTCCCTGTTCCGCTGCCTTGAGAAACCATTTTGCCGCCTCAACCTTGTCCTGGGGGACCCCTATCCCCTTATAATAAAGAAAACCGAGATTGTCCTGTGCATCTGCGTCACCCTGCTCCGCAGCCTTACGGTACCATATGGCCGCTTCCTTTTTATCCTGGTTGACCCCTACCCCCTTGTCATACAGCGACCCGAGATTGAACTGGGCCGGGAGATTCCCCTGTTCCGCGGCCTTACGAAACCATTTGGCCGCCTCCCTGTGGTCCTGCTTTACATCCTCGCCCCTGTCGTACATCATGCCGATAAGGAACTGGGCCATGGCGTTCCTCTTGTCTGCAGCCCGGCGCAACCATTTCAGCGCCTCTTTCTTGTCCTGTTTTACACCCTCGCCCCTGCTGTACAGAATGCCGAGCTTCGCCTGGGCATTGACAAATCCCTTTTCCGCGGCCTTGCGGTACCATCTGGCCGCTTCCTTTTTGTCCTCCTTGATCCCTTCCCCCTTATCGTATAAAAGGCCGAGGTTGAAGCAGGCCGGCAGATACCCCTTTTCCGCGGCCCGGCGATACCAGGCGGCTGCCTCCATTTTGTTCGTTTCTCCTCCCTCCCCTTTTTCTTTCATCAGGGCGAGATTGAACTGTGCTTTGATTATCCCCTGTTCAGCGGCCCTACGGTACCACTTGACCGCTTCAAGTGCGTCCTGATTGACGCCATCCCCCTTTTCGTACATGTAGGCGAGAATGAACTGGGCATTGGCATGTCCCTGTTCAGCGGCCAGGCGAAAACACTTGGCTGCCTCCTTATGGTCAGATTCGATCCCATCCCCGGTTGTGTAGAGAACGCCGAGATTGAATTGGGCGTCTGCATATCCCTGCTCGGCGGACTTGCGGTACCACCGGGCCGACTCCACCTTGTTCTGCTTGACCCCCTTGCCTATGGAGTACATGAGCGCCAGGTTGAATTGCGCCTCGGCGCTGCCGTCCGCCTTGAACTCGCGAACTGCGGTCGCGTAATCTCCTTCTTCGTACGCCTTGATTCCCAGGTCAAAATCGGCCCTGGCGAACGAGATGAAACCGGTGCAAAGGAAAATCCCCAGCAAAATCTTTGTTGTCTTACGTTTCATAGGCTCGAACTCCTTGATATATCCTGACACGTATTTGAGCCGGATTCATTTGCGCCTTGATCCATGGCAAAAAGGACCGGTTAAAATTTTATCTTCGGTGCGACCTTCGCCCCTTCTTCCGACTTGAACGGCTCCTTGCGGGCCAGATGAAGCATGAGTGAATTTGTCATCGAGTTCGGGAAGGTCCGGATACTGGTGTTGAATTCCTGGACCGCCTTGTTGTAACGGACTCTGGCGACATTGATCCTGTTCTCGGTTCCCTCCAGCTGGTTCTGCAGATCGAGGAAATTCTGGTTTGCCTTCAGGTCAGGGTATTTTTCGACAACAACCATGAGCCGGGACAAGGCGCCGGAGAGCTGACCCTGGGCCTGCTGGAACCTGGCGAACGCCTGGGGATCGTTGATCAACTCCTTGGACGCCTGGACGGAACCGACCTTTGCCCGCGCCTCGGTTACCGCCTTCAACGTCTCCGCCTCGTGTTTGGCATATCCCTTGACCACCTCCACCAGGTTGGGGATCAGGTCGGCGCGCCGCTGATAGGACGCCTCCACATCACCCCACGCGGCAATAACCGCCTCTTCGTTGGCCTGCATGGTGTTATAACCGCAGCCGGTCAAAAGCGAAAAGAGCAACCCTATCAGCATAAACCTCGAAAATCTTTTCATGTCTCCTCCTTATGCGCCTTATTTCCAACAATATAACTATTCCCCTGGCGGTTGTCATCCTCTTTATAATATATTTTCATGACTATCAGTAAAGTATTACACAAAATCGAAAAGGCATTGGCGAGAATCAGCGGGAGGTCCCCGATCAATACACCGTAAATGAGCCACAACAGCATTCCTATGTCCAGGAGCACCGGCTGCCAGATGGAGATGTCTCTGGCATGCCTGGTGCGGTATGTCCTGACAACCTGGGGAATCACCGCTGCGCTTGTTATTGCCCCTGCTATCAGACCGATATGGGTAACATTCATGACTTTTTCTTACCTTTAAATCCTGCGGCGGCCCAGTCGATCTGCGCCATCATGCCGCGCAGAACGGCGACTTCGCGGCTGTCGAGTTCGGCCCGGGCAAAGATCCGCCGAAGCGTCCTCATTATGTGATCGGGGTTCTGCGGATTGAGAAAACCGATATGCAGGAGTGTCCGCTCCATGTGGCCATAGAGGGTCTCCAGTTCACCACCGGGAGCAGGCGCGCGCTCCTGCCGGATAACAGTCCCCCCCGCGTTGCGGAACAGATCATAGGCGAAGATAAGCACCGCCTGGGCAAGGTTTAAGGAGCCGAAGTCGCCGGCGGTGGGGATGGTGGCGTGCCAGCGGCAGAGGGCCACCTCTTCGGTGGTGAGGCCGTTGTCCTCCCGGCCGAAAACGAGCGCCACCCGCTCTCCCACTTGTACCCCCCTGACTTTCGCCGCTATCTCCTCCGGGGTGTAAATCTCCTGCCGGTATTTGCCGTGACGGCGGGTAGTGGCCACGGAAAACGGGCAGTCGCTCAACGCCTCCTTTAGGGTCGGGAATATCACAGCCCCGTCGAGCAGGTCCCGGGCAGCGACGGCGAATTTCAATGCCTCCGGGTGGTCAGTTCTACAGGGGTTAACCAGCCGAAGCCCGGAGAGCCCCATGTTTTTCATGGCCCGGCAGACCATGCCCACATTGCCCGGATTTTGCGGCTCCACGAGGATGATTGAAACGGAGCTAGGCTCGGTCATGATGGTTCCTTCGGGTCAACACGATTCTCTTTCATTCTTTTCAGACGTCTTCTCCCCCGTCGCCTCCTCCACCTGGCATGGAAGAAATGGGATATCCAGATGCAGGCGATGATGGCACCGAGAGCAAGCATGATATACGGCTCGTATACATCTACGTCCTCCACGAAGAGGGAAGCGCTCTTGCCGAAAAGGTAGCCGGCGAGGGCAAAGATGATCGACCATGAAAGTGCACTCAGCAGGTTAAGGCGGAGGAATCGCAGCGCCTCCATATTTGTCATGCCGATGATGATCGGCAGAATGATCCGGAAGCCGTATGTATAGCGGGAAATGAAGGTAACAAAGGCGCCGTACTTCTCGATGAGACGGAGCGCCTTCCGGAATTTGCGGGCAATGGGTCTGAAGAGCTTCATGAGAAGCGGGCCTTTAAGCCGCCCCAGGTAGAAGTAGAACTGGTCGCCGATGAAGGAACCTGCCAGTGCGGTTAGGATGACCCCGAAGATGTTCAGGTACCCCTGGAAGGCGAGGAAACCTGCCATGATGAGCCCCGCCTCCCCTTCAAGAAAGGTCCAGACGAAGAGCACCCAGTAACCGTGTGCCTCGAGATAATGGGTTAATAACTGCCGCAATGTTCCCCCACAGGAAGATCTGGACGAATCTTAACCGTGCACGGGCATTAAATCAACCGAATTCTGAACGACAAAAAGGCCCGGTGAATGTCGCCGGGCCTTTTTGCAGGTTCACAGCTGATTATTTCTTGGCTGCCAGGGCCTTTTCATACCCCAATAGAAATGCCTTCCTGTTCAGATCGATAAAGGCCTCCGGCACGCGGGCAAGCACCGCCTTCTCAGCGCTTCCCTTGGTAACAACACCGCAAAGGGCAACCATGGCACCCAGAGCCACGATATTGGCCACTATCTCACGGCCGACCTCATTTTTGGCGGTGTTGATGATGGGGAACTTGGTCACTTTGTAATTACCTTCAGGCAGTCTCTTTACCAGGTCGGAATCGAGAAGGAGCACCCCCCCTTCCTTCAGATCATGAATATATTTGTCACACGCTTCCTGGGTGAGCGCCAGGAGGGCGTCAACCCTTGTCGCCTTCGGGTAATCGATCGGCTCGTCGGAGATTATCACCTCAGACTTGGAAGAGCCGCCGCGCGCCTCGGGACCGTAGCTCTGGGACTGCACCGCCTGTTTGCCGTCATAGATCGAGGCAGCCTCGGCCATGATGACTCCGGCAAGGATCAGGCCCTGCCCGCCGGCCCCGGAAAATCTCAGTTCATATCTTCCAGACATCTTTCACTCCTTTTACATATATGTGTTCTGAAAGTCTATCTCAGGAAAAGAACCTTTCCTATTTGGCTCCACCCTGGGCGCGCTCAATCACCTTCTGGTACTGTTCGCAGTACTCCGGTTTCTCTTCCTTGTAGAGGACGCCGGTAAGGGTCTTCCCCTGGAGCTGTTCGGGGGACATCTTTTCGGCGGCCTTGATCGGCACGGTGGTCTCCTTCAGGTGGTTCATCATTTCAATGACCGACTTGAATCTGTTGCGGCGGCCATAGGTGGTCGGGCAGTCATCGAGTATTTCCACCAGGGAAAAGCCTTTGTGCCGTACGGCCTCGACTATCAGCTTGTCGATCTGAATCGCATGGTAGGCAGTCCCACGGGCGACAAAGGTAGCACCCGCGCCAATGGCAAGCTTGGCTATGTCGAAGGGGGGATCGGGGTTGCCGTAGGGGGTTGTGGAGGCCTTGGCGCCGGTCGGTGTCGCCGGGGAGAACTGACCGCCGGTCATGCCGTAGATATGGTTGTTCATCAGAATATAGGTCATGTCGATATTTCTGCGGCAGGCGTGGATGAAGTGGTTGCCGCCGATGGCCACTCCGTCGCCGTCTCCCCCCACGCAGAAAACGGTCATTTCCGGCCGGGCCATCTTGACTCCTGTCGCGAATGCCGCGGCCCGGCCATGGGCGGTATGGAGGGTGCAACAGTCCATGTAGCCGGGCAGACGGGATGCGCAACCGATGCCGGAAACGATGCAGGTGTTGTTTTTCTTAAGGCCCAGGGTATCGATGGCCCTGATGAGCCCTTTCATGACTATCCCGTGGCCGCAGCCGGGGCACCAGATGTGCGGCAGCTTGCCGGGACGGATATATTTGTCGTAGTCAAAAGCCATTGTTATTTGACCTCCTTGATCTTGGCCAGGATCTCGCCCGGATTCACCGGCTCCCCATCCACGCGGTAAATACCGTGGACCGGCGCATTTCCCTCGACGCACCCCTTGACGACCCCGTTGCACATGCCGAGACTCATCTCCGGCGTGATAAAGGCCTTGACAGTCTTTGATATTTCAAGGAGCCGCTCCTCTGGAAACGGCCAGAAGGTGATGAGACGGAAGAGGCCTGCCCTGATCCCCTCCTTGCGCGCCTCATTGACGGCAAAGCGGGCGGAGCGGGAGGTGGAGCCGAAGGCAACTATAACCACTTCGGCATCATCGACCAGATACTCTTCCCACTTCATAATGTTGTCCCGGTTCGCCTCCACCTTGCGCAGCTGACGTTCTTCCTCGGCCTGGACAATGGCTGCCTTGGTGGTGGGGAAACCGTCCTGCATCTTGTTCAGGCCGGTCACATGGAAACGGTAGTCGGAACCGAACGAAGCCAGGGGGGGCACATCGCCGAACGCGGTGTCATAGGGCATGTACTGTTCTGGAGGCACACTGGGAGGGGTGCGGTCGATAACCGCGAGTTCTCCCGGCTCGGGGAATTCGATCCTTTCCCGCATGTGGCCGACGATCTCATCCGGCATGAGCAAAACCGGCATCCGGTATTTCTCTGCCAGATTGAAGGCGCGGACAGTCTCTTCGAAAATTTCCTGTACCGACGCGGGCACCAGGGTAATGGCCGCATGGTCGCCATGGGTCCCCCATTTGGCGCACATGATGTCGGACTGGCTGGGACCGGTCGGCATTCCGGTTGAGGGGCCGCCTCTCATGACATTGATGATAACGCAGGGGACCTCGGTAATGCAGGCATAGCCGATGAGCTCCTGTTTCAAGGAAAGACCGGGGCCGGAAGTGGAGGTAAGCGATTTCACACCCGCCAGGGAAGCGCCGATGATGGCGGACATGGCGCCGATTTCGTCTTCCATCTGAATGAATTTACCGCCCAGCTTGGGCAGCTCAACGGACATGACCTCAGCCACTTCAGTGGACGGAGTGATCGGGTAACCGGCAAAAAACCTGCAGCCCGAGTATAGCGCACCATGGGCTGCAGCTTCGTTACCCTGAATGAATCCAACTTTTCTTCCCACTTTCACTACCTCCCGTCTCTAATTTAAAGGTGTGACCTTGATTGCAAAATCGGGGCAACGGAGTTCACACTGCATGCACTTGATGCAGGCCTCCAGGTTTTTGACTGCCGCAATAAAACCCTGCATCTCCAGGACCTTGGTCGGGCAGAACTCCACGCAGATGTGGCATCCCTTGCAGTACTTCTCGATTATTTCGATAGTCGGAAGCTTGTTTTCCATCTACTTGCGCTCCTTTATGGTTGTAAATTCATGCTATCTACAAGACTTTTAACAGACGCAACCGATTTGTCCATCATCGCCTGCTCTTCTTCGTTCAGCTTGAATTCGACTATCTTCTCGATCCCGCTTTCACCCAGAATGCAGGGGACACCCATATAGTAGCCTTTCACACCGAACTCCCCGTTCAGATATGCGCATGCGGGAAGGATACGTTTCTGGTCCTTGAGGATCGACTCGGCCATGGCAATGGCGCTGAATGCGGGGCTGTAAAAGGCGCTGCCGGTCTTGAGAAGGGTGACAATCTCGCCACCAGCGCCCCTGGTGCGTTTGACCATCCCCTCCATCACTTCCCTGGCCTTCTCCTCGCTGCCATATTTCTGCTCCAGAAGCTCCATTACGGGAATCCCGTTGACATTGGCGAATCGGACCAGGGGGACCATGTCGTCGCCATGACCTCCGAGGATCATGGCTGTAACGTCCTTTACCGAAACGCCCAGTTCCCAGGCAACAAATGCGGCAAATCTGGCAGAGTCGAGCACCCCTGACTGGCCGAAAACACGGTTATGGGGAAACCCGGTAAGCTTCTGGCAGAGGGTGACCATGGCGTCGAGGGGGTTGGAGATTACGATGACAAACGCCTTCGGAGCGTAAATCCTGATCCCCTCGGCAACCGATTTCATGATCTTTGAGTTTACTTCGATCAGATCATCGCGGCTCATTCCCGGCTTGCGCGGAAGACCGGCAGTGACGATGACCAGGTCTGAACACGCAAGATCCTTATAGTCGTTGGTTCCCGTGATCCTGGGGTCGAAACCTTCTATGGAAGCGGCCTCGGCAATATCCAGACACTTTCCCTGGGGTAACCCCTCGACGACATCGAAAAGCACAACGGCGCCCAGTTCGCGGGTGGCCGCAAGCTGGGCCAATGCGCCGCCTATCTGTCCACCACCGATTAATGCGATTTTCTTTCTGTCCATGATTTCCTCCTATAAAATGCAGCAGCCAGCAGCTAGCGACTAGCGGCCAGCAGCTGGTTACATGTTCTCGATCAGCGCATCGGCGAACTCGGAGCACTTGAGGAGAGTGGCGCCCTGCATCAGCCGTTCAAAGTCATAGGTGACCCGTTTCTGACCGATGGTTTTGTCCATTGAGCTTACGATAATGTCGGCCGCTTCCTGCCACCCCATGAATTCCAGCATCAAGACACCCGAGAGGATGACCGAACCGGGATTGACCTTGTCCAGGTTGGCATACTTGGGGGCGGTGCCGTGGGTCGCCTCGAATATGGCGTGGCCGGTCACGTAGTTTATGTTCGCACCCGGTGCGATGCCGATCCCGCCAACCTGCGCGGCCACAGCATCGGAGAGGAAATCCCCTTCCAGGTTCATGGTGGCGATGACATCGAACTCGCTGGCCCGGGTAAGCACCTGCTGCAGGGTGATGTCGGCGATGGTGTCCCTGACCATCAGGAGCTTCTTCCACTGGCCGTTGCCGTGGGTTGGCATGAGCTTGAGTGACGCTTCCACCTCCGCGCAGATATCCTTTTTCTGAGATGGGGTCATCATCTCATAACCGGGGTCGGTCATTCTGGCGTTATTCTCGACCGAAAGGCCGGGATTCCTGTCCATGTTGCCGATGATCCAGCTCTCCCGCTCGGTCACGATCCTGTCGCGGAATTCACGCCTGGCAAGGCTGTAACCCCACTCCTTGAATGACCCTTCGGTGAACTTCATGATGTTTCCCTTGTGGACCAGTGTGACGGAACGGCGGTTGTGGCTCAAGGCATATGCAAGAGCAGCCCTGACGAGACGCTCGCTCCCTTCCCGGGAAATCGGCTTGATTCCGATAGAGGAGGTATCGGGAAAGCGGATCTTGCTCACCTTCATATCTTCGATGAGAAACTTTATTATCTTATCACATTCCGGAGTTCCGGTCATCCATTCTATACCGGCATAGATGTCTTCGGTATTCTCCCGGAAAATGACCATATCCACATCTTCCGGTTTCTTGACCGGCGAGGGGACACCCTGGAAATAACGGACCGGACGGAGGCAGACATAGAGGTCGAGCAACTGGCGCAGGGCCACGTTCAGGGAGCGTATGCCGCCACCTATCGGCGTGGTCAAAGGGCCCTTGATACCGACGAGAAATTCCCTGTACGCCTCGACGGTTTCGTCGGGAAGCCAGCCGAGGCCCATATTGAAAGGCTTCTCTCCGGCATACACTTCCATCCAGTTAATCTGCCTCTTCCCGGCGTAAGCCTTCCGGACCGCAGCTTCGAAAACGCGCACGGAGGCCTTCCAGATGTCCGGACCGGTGCCGTCACCTTCGATAAAGGGTATTATGGGATTGTCTGGTACCTGGAGTTTGCCATTACTACCCATGATAATCTTTTCCCCTGCGGGGACTTTGATATGCTGGTAAGCCATTTTCTCTCCTTTCACCGGCTAATTAAAAGCAGTGCAACCACTCATGTGTTGATTTCGGAAGCTGTAGACTATAGCATAAAAATTATATCGCAATGATCTAATCATGCCATTCATTATTCAATTCGGAATCGCTGTTCCATGGTTCAGTCGTTGAAATATATTATCATTTATCAGCGACAGATGAATAAAACATTCTGTAAATATGTATACAGTATACATAATACATTTTCCTGTCAAGCACAAATATGGATATTATTGAGGAGGTTGTAACATATCAAAAGTAATGAGGGGCGGGGCTTAGTACAATTGTTGATGCGGTTTTATGTTCTTCGGGGACTTTTGCTAGAAATGGCTCTTTCTGGTAAATGCAGAACCATAATTGAACGCGGTTTAACGCAGCGGTTTTTCCTGACTGTAGCGGCGCGCTTCTGCAATTTCTTCCCGACTTATATTTCTGGGTATGCGAAGAACCTGGCCGGGCCAGATATGGCCGGGATCGCGGATCTGGTCCCGATTTGCACGATAAAGAAGGGGCCACAGCGTCAGGTCGTTGTATACGTCGGACTTCGCGGCAATCTGCGGGAGTGTCTCGCCGCGCATGACCGTATGGTAAATCGGCAAAGGCTTATCTTTGCTTAGTCTGGGTCTTTCGCTCTTTTTCGCTAGCGCAGCAGCTTCCGCCGCTTGGGTGCTTTCTTGCAACAACCGTTTCTGCTCTTCCTGCAAAACCCTCTGCAGTTCACGTTGACGCTCTCGTTCTTCCGCTTCCACCTTCAGCCTGGCGGCTTTGGCCAGGCGCAACTTTTCTGCGGCGAGATTCATCTCCAGAATTTTCCCTTTTGTCCAAGCCAGATGGAAATAATTATCCGCTTCTTCGGATTCATCTTCTAACAGCAGGGCATCCCCCATAACGAGGGTCTCCTTGACGCTCTTAAATTCGTCGGGGAGAATTTTATCAGCTCCGTGGCTTCTTACCCGTTCGATAATCATCCCTGCATCCTGTCGCCAGAGTGGTAAAGACGGGGAACAGCCGGCGGCAACGCAACCCGCTATTACGGATATAAAAAATAGTTTTATGATTACAACCACATCTATTCCTTTATTTTACGGCAAACCTTAATCCCAGCTCGCGCAACTGTTTGCCATCAACCGGAGAAGGTGCCTCCGACATGAGGCATGTCCCCTTCTGGGTCTTGGGGAAAGCGATGACGTCACGGATGGAATCGCTCCCGGTCAGAAGCATGATTAACCGGTCCAAACCGAAGGCAATGCCGCCGTGGGGTGGTGTGCCATACTCCAGTGCATCCAGCAGGAAACCGAACTTCTCCCTGGTGTCTTCCACCGACAAACCGAGCATCTTGAACATCTGTGACTGGACCTTTTCCTGATGGATCCTTATGCTCCCTCCCCCTATCTCATTGCCGTTGAGAACCAGGTCATAGGCCTTGGCGCGGCAGCGCCCGGGATCGGACTCGATATACTCCAGGTC
>JBGPID010000070.1:0-11008 GCA_041484725.1 Geobacteraceae bacterium
AAAATTTATGAGAACTGAGCAATGAAACAATATGAAGCGGTAATCAAAGTTATGGAAGAGAATGGCGGTTATGCTACCCTTGGCAAACTTTATGTAGAAGTCTTTAAATTGCCAGACTGTATCTGGAAAACTAAAACTCCATTCGCTACTGTTAGAAGAATTGTTCAGGATCAAAGGTTTTTTTTCAAGATTAAACCAGGACTTTGGGCATTAAATAGTTATGCAGATAAAATCCCAACAGAAATATTTCCACGTAAAGAGCCTCAGAAAAAGAATGAGGAATATTCCCATTCCTATTATCAAGGCTTATTAGTTGAGATTGGTAATCTTAAACAATATAAGACGTTTATCCCAGCACAAGATAAAAATAAGCTATTTCTGAACAACAGATTGGGAGAAATAGCAACTCTATCTTCATTGTTTGATTTTACCTTTGATAATATTATTAGGTATGCTAAAACCATTGATGTTTCATGGTTTAATGAACGAAAAATGCCGTCCTATTTTTTTGAAGTAGAACATTCAACTGATATAAAGAGTTCTTTGTCCAAATTCACTGAACTACAGGATTTCTTTTGTCATTTTTATATTGTAGCTGATGGCAAAAGGAAGAATGAGTTTCATGACAAAGTTTCTCTGGCGGCTTTCAGCGCAGTAAATAAGAGGACACAGTTTATGACTTATGACCAACTTTCGGAATGGCACACTAAAACCTACGAAATAGTTGCAATTGAACATTCAATTGGCGTTCTGAATACTTCTGTGAGGATGCCATGAAATATAAAAATGTCATGAGTGAAACTGATAAAAAGATTTACGGTGATTACGAGGGGGCTATTGAATCGATAAGGGAATGGAGCCGAAATAATAGGCACGAACCACGTCGGAATATTCAGGCTTCTAGATATGCTGCCACTCTGCGAGCCATGCGAAACTATTTTAAAACCACATTAGAAATCATTGAGAACGAAAAAAATGGTGAATATAAGCCAAGACCTCGATAGGCAGGAGAAAATTTCGGGGCTAGGCTTCCAAGATGCCAAGTTGAACGGGAATAGGACGAGGAGTCAAAATAAAAGGGGTCAGGCGCTCACTTTCACTAACTAGACAATGTGCGAGACAATGAGCGCCTGCCCCCTACCCAGTATTGCTCAATGATCCTTCTTACTTCGCTTCCACCGGATAACCGGACTTGGGAAGGACTAAGGGGTCAGGACTTGATAATTTGCATATGGGTATAATGGCAGGCTGGTAAAGTCTGAATTACTGAAAGGTCACCTCCTTCCTCATCCCGAACAACTCCCCAAACAGCCTCTCCGACCTCGCCAGCCCTTCCTCTGTCAGCTCAACCGATATCGCCTTGCCTAGTGTTTCCCTACCGGAAGAGGCGTTCCATCACCTCGTAATCGATCCACTTCCCGAATAAAACTATCCCCTTTTGTGCGGCAATATGATATGAGAGTGGGCAGTGATCAAAAGGAGGTGCAGACATGCGCTACATCAATGCCGGGCGGGTCATCGTCGCCCAGTTCACTACCCCTGCGGAGAACCCGCTTCTGACGGAGGACAGTATCCTCATCGATGTCTGGTTCGAAGGTCCTGTGGTGCGTAAGCAGCTTTTTAAAAAGGTAACGAAGGCGGAGCAGGAGGCTTTCAGAGCGGAGTTTACTAAACGCGGCTTTATCCATTCCGGGAATCTCTTTCTCGACCCCCGGGCTGTCCTCTTCGCCGAAATGGAAAACCAGATCCTCGGCGGGATCATCACCATCGGCTGGCAGGAAAACGGCAAACCGCTTGAACTGAAAGTGAACGCTAAGTCGTTCGATGAACTGTATTCTCTTCTTAACGGGTAAGATCGTGCTAAAAGGAGTAATTTCTTATGCCCTGCCCAAATCCACTGCCGCAAGGAGGAGCATCGTGAAATACAGCGAAAAGTTCAGGGTCAAACCGGGGAGCACGGTCAGACTGGCCGGGATCGATGCCGCGTACAAGGACAAACACGAAGAGCAGACGACAGCACTGGGTGAAATTGAGAAGTACGCGCAACGGCTTCGCGAACTGCAGTACCTCATGTACGCCGAAAACAGACGGTCGCTGCTCATCATCCTGCAGGCCATGGACGCCGGTGGCAAGGACGGCACCATCAACCACGTGCTCGGCAACATGAATCCCCAAGGGGCAAGGGTATACGGGTTCAAGGTCCCCTCAGCCGAGGAGGCGGCCCACGATTTCCTCTGGCGCTTTCACCAGGCTGCGCCCCAACGAGGCCGGGTCGCAATCTTCAACCGCTCCCACTTTGAGGATGTGCTGGTCAGCAGGGTGCACAACTTTGTCCCGAAGAAGGTATGGTCGAAGCGCTACGACCTCATCAACGATTTCGAAAAGAACCTTGTCGACAACGGCACCCATATTCTCAAATTCTACCTGCACATCAGCGCGGACGAACAGCTCCGGCGCTTCAAGCAGCGGATCGACGATCCCGCACGGCACTGGAAGATCAGCGAGTCGGACTACAAGGAACGCGAGTACTGGGACGATTATACCAAGGCGTTTGAGGACGCCCTGGGCAAGTGCAGCACGGAGCATGCGCCGTGGTTCGTCATTCCGGCCAACCACAAGTGGTTCCGCAATCTCGCCGTGTCGCAGATCGTCGTCGAGCATCTCGAGTCACTGAAGATGGAGTTTCCGAAACCGACGGTGGACATCAAGGAAATCAAGGAGAGGTACCACATGGCCGAGGAAGAGGAAGCCGCAAAAAACGGGAAAAAGGCAAAAGGAAAGAACAGGAAAAAGGACAAGAAATAGAGCCCGCAAGGGTCGCAAACACCGTGAAGGCAGGCATCAGACCCCTATCAATGGGTGATCATTTTATTTGTCACGATTTGTCGAGATGCCTGTTTGTACGGACATACCGATGGAGGCAATATCGGCAAGGATGGTACCGACAGTTTCAATTGTCTTTCGAAATGGGGTATTTCTGACATACTGCCACCTGATATCGCCTTTCACATACTCAGGCATCTTGAGATTATAAAGAACCGGCGCCTCAAGATCCTTAATGCAGGAAGCATGGACTCTGAACCATGCATCTCCCGTGGGGATAATGTCGGTCAAATATTCAACCATGACCTGCCCATTATCGAAAATGGCAGTGGTCAATTTCCTCCCCTCTTCCAGGTTCCCGATTGTTGAGTCGGGAAGCACCTGAACAAGGTTCAGACCCGCAAGTACGATGTTCTTTCCCATGTGATTGACACTCTGCGGTATCCCCTCCACTAAGTCGCCAAGAACGGCATGCTTAAGTTTGGTGGCAGCATATGAAATCCGTTCCATGAAACCCTCTGGTCCTTTTTCGTCGTCGGGATGCCATAACCCGAAAGTCAGGGCACTCCCCATATCCTTGACAAAATCGACACAGGTGCCGACGAGCCCCCGTTGCGTACCTTCCTTGATCTGGTTGCTTTCATCCCTATAGCGGACCTTTGCTCCCATAAACAAGTTTCCAAAGAAATTCTTGATGTTGCCAACAACATCCGCCAAATCTTTTCCAACTCGCCCCAAGAAAGATTCCCGATCTTTTGGATCATCCACCACCTTGTTCTCATCGAGGTAGTAATGATCGCCGCCCGGATTCCGCAGGAGCTGATCATCTTTGTATTTTGCCCAGCCGCTCATCTGGATAGGACTGGTAGCCGGGCTGGCCTGCTTTGCGTAGGCCGCAGCGGCCTCCGTGCGAGGTTTCGGTGGAGCAGAGGGTGACAGTAGTAAGGACGCAGGAAAGATGTTGTTTCCCTTGTATTCTGCGGGTATTGGAGTCGCCAGAACTCCTGCGCCGTTCAACCTGTCAAGGGACATCGAAGCATCCAAGGCAGATCTGAAGCTGTTCGAACCTCCCTGCGGAATATCCTGAGTGGGGAAAGTCCTGGAGTTGAGGTAGCCGGTATTGGAAATTTCTTGTGCTTCCATCCAGTAACCTGATTTGATTTTGGTGAAGGTAAACCCTGACATTTCATATGAAGCAAATAATGTGCCATTTATGTGGGCGCAAGTGTTGGGCAAGGGAGGATCGGGATAGGGCAGTGCCATGGTGGCAAAAAATGGTAATCTTATTCCCTGTGTGTGGACGATTTACCCTTGAAATACTATCGTGACACCCTGTAGGAATTTTCGGTCTTCCGGAGACACCGTTGTTCACCGCCTGGCACAACATTGCCCTGAGTCAACAGTTGGCCGAAGTTCGCCAAAATGCTGACAGCCGGAATCGTCCCAAATTCATCATATAGCATAACCGACTTCGCCTTGCCTCGTGGGAAGGCAGTTGAAAAAAGGGAGGCAGCCGGGTCAGGCCTTAAAGTCTGAAAGTTCGCTTCCTGTCTCTTCCCGAATGAAACAATACTCTTTTGGGAGAATTCCGGGGACAAAATACTAATTTTGAGAGGGAATGCTCTATGACCCCTTTGTCTTTTTCCGGGAGTTTCTCGGGAACTGGCTTCTGGCAGAGGTTTAAGAGAGGGCTTGAACTCTTGTTGTCGAAAAACCCCGAATAGCACAGCAAAGGGTCTTGGGAATGGACGATTCCCTTGACTTTATAGTTAGGTGGAGTTAGCTTGGGATCGGTAAATGGAGGGACGCCGGTTAATCCGCTTCGGTCAACTGCAATTATTGTTTACTCGATAAAGGATTCCAACCCCAAAGGATAATTCGTGGCCACTTTATCTGAATACTTCGAACAGCACGAAGAACAGGCATTCATAGTCAAGGCGTTTCTCACCGTCATCGCCATCATCTTCATCAAGAAGTACCTGTCCGGGCTGCTCGCCCTCTTCATAATTCTCTTTCCCGTCATTTTTCTCGTCTACATCAGGATGAAGGCCGCTGTCGAGGGGAAGAGCACTTATGAACTGCTGAAGGAAAACATCACCTTTCTCCCCCTCATGTATGCCGAGGGAGAACGGAAACGGGACGTTACCCCATGGGTTACGTACACCATCATCTTCCTTGATGTGCTGATCTTTTATGGCTTTGAGATCCAGGCGGGCCCGGAGGCGCTTGGTGACCTGGTCTTTCTCCCCCATGACCCGAACCTCTGGAACGTCCCCTTAAGCGCAGTCACATCCATGTTCCTGCATGCCAGCGGCGGCCATCTTTGGGGAAACATGATCTTCCTCTGGATGCTCGGAACTGTAGTGGAGCGCAGGGTGGGGCATCTCCGCTTCGTATGGCTCTACCTGGTCACCGGTCTTTTCGGCGGGTTCGCATTTGTCCTGGTCGAGTTTCTCTTCAACGGCCGGGCCGGCCACATACTCGGGGCATCCGGCGCCATAGCAGGGATCATGGGGGTATTTGCCGTCCGCTGTTATTTCAAGAGCATGGTATTTCCCCTGCCGATTCTCGGCATATTCTCCCTGATTCTACCCATAAGCCTCAAGGTCCGCCTCAACTCTCTGGTCATCATCGGCCTCTTCTTTCTCATGGACCTGTCAGGGGGAATCGGCCAGATCACCGGGGTCAACTCACAGGTGGGACACTGGGCCCACCTGGGGGGGATGCTCTCGGGGATGCTGATAGCCGGCCTGTTCCTGAAACTGGGGGGGATGGCGATCGAGGAACGGCATCTGGAGATAGGATTGAAGGCGTCGGAAGCAAAGGTAGGCTTCGCGGGGGGCGAAAAATCCCTTTTGATCGCCATGGAGAGGAATCCGGAGAATGCGGAAGCGGTCCTCGCCATGGCGCGGCTTAAGACTAAGTTCACCCCGGACCCCGAGGGGAAAGACCTTTATGAGAGGGCAATGAAACTAACTATTGCCTCCCGCCCCCAGGAGGCCATCGAGATCTACAAGGAATACTACAAGAAATATTTTATGGGTGTCGAGCCCCAGCTCATGTATAGACTCGCCGTTGTCATGGAACGGAGCTTCGACATGGAGTCTGCGTCACGGGCCTACGAGCTGCTCCTGAAAGAACCGCAAATCGCTCCCGAGATGCGCCAGAGGGCGCTTTATCAGGCTGCCTCGCTTCTGGATAAACTTGGGCACGACGAGGCCTCCGGGAGCCTCTATAAGCAGTTCATCTCTGAGTTTCCCGATGCACCGGCAGCTCCGAAGGTGCGGATGAAGCTGGGGTTGCCTGAGCAGCCGGTCCAGGCCCCTCCGCAACCCTCCGCTGAGCCGGTCGCAACTCCTCCCGGGCCTGCGGCCGCCACAACAACTGTTTCGCCGGCTGATCCTTCCAAAGATACCGTGACCGGGCAGTCCTGTCCCGCCTGCGATAGCAGGATGGTGCGGCGCAGGGCCACCAGCGGCCCACACGCAGGGAGGCTTTTCTGGGTCTGTGCGGCCTGGCCCCAGTGCAGGAAAGTGCTTTCGACGGAAGGGTAGAAGGGAATCCATATAATGTAAGCACGAAGTCAAGCCATTCAAGGACGCGGCCTGAAATAATTATCTCATGTGGCTGCGGCTGGCTGTCGTGACTGGGCCGATTGCCGGTGGCAAGGGGAGAGAGGGGTAACGGAGGGTATATGAAAAGAACTATGGTTCTGCTGTTTGTTTTATTTTCAATAACCCCGCGTATCGCGCTGGGCATCCCGTGCGAGAAGATAGAGTCTGCGGAACTTAAGGAAATGGATAAAGAAACCCTCGCCCTTACTTACTGTGACTATAAAAGTCGATCGGATGCAAACCAGGAAACGATCCGCACGTTCGAAGATTTTTCATTCATGGAAGATGCCCAGGCCTGCATGGAAGAAATGCTGAAGGTGGAGAGGATTTATAAAGACAGATTCGGTGAAGCCCCCCTCGAATGTGGCCAGTAAAAAAGGGGGTAGGCTGTTTTTAAATAACCAACCTGTTCTCTTTTCTGCGTGTGGTATTGGTGACAAACAGAGGGTCAGTTTGCGTCCACAAGCCGTAGGAAATCCTCGTAGGGGCGGTAGCCCACTAGCGGTTCCTCTCCGTAGAAGTAAAAGGGGACTACGGTGACGCCCATCTGCCGTGCTCGAAGCCAGTCTTCATCCACGGCCGCCGCGAACAGCCCCACGGCCAGGACATCCCAGACCTCGTCCGGGGGGAGGCCAACGTCCATGACGATCTCTTCCAGCACCGGGAGTTGTGCGATGTCCTTCCCCTCGGCAAAATATACATGGAAAGTCTGGCGGCGGAAGTCATCCCCTTTGCCCAGGGCTGCCGCCCACTTCTCCAGTTCCTGGGCCCGGCGGCTATTGCTGATCCGGTTCCGTCGGACCAGGGGGAGCCCCGTTGCGGCTGCCGCATCCCTGAGCCGCACCTTGCTCTCTTCCAGTTGCTCGGTGCGGCCCCGGAACAGTTCCGCCAGATCCAACCCCTCCATGGGGACCTCGGGGTGGAGCGGAAAGAGGGTCCAGCGGAACTCAAGGTCCCGCTCCCGCCTCAGCCGGTTGGTGTTGGCAGTGCCCAGGTAGCACCAGGGGCAGTTGTAGTCGTAGAACACCTCAAGCAGTTTTCCCTCGCCCATTTTCGCCCTCCTGCACGCTATCTGCCCCCTTATCTCTGCAAGAACGCAGGCGCCCTTTGGCAGGCGTTCCTAGGTTTCGCACGTCTAACTTTTTAAGGCAGGTTGGTGAAAAGGATCGACCCATCGGCCAGGATTGATCTGCGGATTCTGTCTTCGTGGCGATGCAGTCCGGGGATGGCAATTTCACTTCCCGACATGTGGCCTATGAATACCGTCGTCAGGTTGACCCCGTCCTTCCAGGCCTCAAAGTGAAGATGGGGTCCGGTGGAACGTCCCGTGGAACCGGAAAGGGCGATGGTCGAACCGGCCGACACCGACTCCCCTTCCTTCACGAGATTGGCGGAGTTGTGGGCGTAGAAGGTAATCATGCCGTCATCATGAACAATGCTTACCATGTTGCCGTAGCCGGCACGCAGGCCGCTGAAGGAGACGACACCGGGCAGCACCGGCTTTACCGGCGTCCCTTCCGGGACGGCTATGTCAACTCCGTTATGGTGCCGGAGCAGACCGTCGATCGGATCGTAGCGCAGCCCGACATTCGAAGAAATAGTCCCGTGAACGGGAAGGATTGCATCAGCCAATGAACCGCTATCCGTTTTGGCTGACCGGGTTGCTCCGATTTTTCCCTTAGCGGTTATCAGCGGTGGTCGATGCTTCTTTAGGGTCGAAACCATCTGCCCGGAACCCTGCTGTTCCTTCATTATCATGACGGCGCCGGTATTAGCCGGAGTATCGGTAAAGCACTCCATGCCGTTTTCGTCCACATAACGGTAGATATCCGCCTGACTCGGTGCAACGGCAAGGAAAAATGCGCCTAAAGATGTGGCAATCAACAGCGCGAACTTTCCCTTTCCGGTGCTATCTACTTTATCCGTATTTTTTAGACCTACCATTCGCATACCTTGAGCATATTTTTTGCAGAGGCTTATATAAATAAATATATTGATCCGAAATAAACAAAGAAGAAACTTAATTTTATGCAGTAATATACAGGTTGTGCAGTAACTTTTCAAGTCTGAATCGATATTCTCCCTTCACCAACAGTTGCAAAGAACCATGTATTTATGTATATCTGCCTATTAATCAGGCAAACCCAAAATTGCAATGTCTATTATTTGTGCTATTTTTATGCACTGTCATGTACGGCTCTTCCCTGATTAATATAACTTACCGTTTTTAAAATATATTTTATATTTTATTTTTTGGGCAAACTATTTGCTAACATACTTAAGAAATTCAGAAACGGTTGTTCAATAAGGCTTGCTTTTTGGCAGTCTAAAACTTATAATCCATGCGCTTTACTTACTAAATCGGCAGGGGGTGATGATTCTTGAAAAAAATCGAAGCGATTATAAAGCCTTTCAAGCTGGATGAGGTGAAAGAGGCTCTCAACGAGGTCGGGATTCAGGGTATAACCGTCAGTGAAGTAAAAGGTTTCGGCCGCCAGAAAGGACATACGGAACTGTACCGTGGCGCTGAATATGTTGTCGATTTCATTCCCAAAATCAAGATGGAAATCATTGTCGGTGATGAAATCGTGAGCAAAGTGGTCGAGACAATCGAACAGGCCGCCAAGACGGGGCGTATCGGCGACGGTAAGATATTTGTCACCGCCGTAGAAGAAGTAATCCGCATCAGAACCGGCGAAAGAGGTGAGGACGCCATTTAGCCGGCGGTGATTGCAATTATCTTCAGGTCAGATTCTTCGACGCATCTCTCGATCTGGGGGCTCAACATGATGAAAAGATACCTTGCAGCATGCTGCGGGGTGGTTCATTAACTATTGAAAGGAGAAAACTAGATGACACCAAAACAAGTAGTAGATTTCATGAAGGAGAACGGCGCACTGATGGTCGATTTGAAGTTCATGGATTTCGTGGGGATCTGGCAGCATTTTTCCGTACCCATCAGCGAATTCGATGAAGATACCTTTGAGGATGGGGTCGGCTTTGACGGCTCCTCCATCCGTGGCTGGCAGCCGATCCACGCCTCCGACATGATTCTCATTCCCGATCCGGACACCGCCAAGATGGACCCTTTTATTGCCATCCCGACCCTTTCCCTGATCTGCAACATCGTTGACCCGATCACCAAAGAGAACTACACCCGCGACCCGCGCAACGTCGCCCGTAAGGCCGAGGCCTACCTCAAGTCGACCGGCATCGGCGACACCGCCTACTTCGGCCCGGAGGCCGAGTTCTTCATCTTCGACGACGTCCGCTTCGATCTTTCCGCCAACCAGTCGTTCTATGCCGTCGATTCGTCGGAAGGTGTCTGGAACTCCGGCCGTGAAGAGTTTCCCAACCTGGGTTACAAGCCGCGCCACAAGGAAGGTTACTTCCCGGTTCCGCCGACCGATTCCCTGAACGACCTGCGTAATGAAATGGTCATGGAGCTGCAGAAGGTGGGGATCCGGATCGAGGCCCAGCACCACGAAGTTGCCACCGGCGGCCAGGCCGAGATCGACATGCGTTTTGACGGTCTCGTCAAGATGGCCGACAAGCTCATGTGGTTCAAGTATATCCTCAAGAACGTCGCCTGGCGCAACGGCAAGACCGTAACCTTCATGCCCAAGCCCCTATACGGCGACAACGGCTCCGGCATGCACACCCACCAGTCGATCTGGAAAGGCGACACGAACCTCTTCGCCGGCGACAAATACGGCGGGCTCTCCCAGATGGCCCTCTACTACATCGGCGGCCTCATCAAGCACGCCCGTGCGCTTTCCGCCTTCGGCAACCCGACCACCAACTCCTACAAGCGACTCGTCCCCGGTTTCGAAGCCCCGGTGAACATGGCCTATTCCAGCCGCAACCGCTCCGCCGCTATCCGGGTCCCAATGTATTCAACCAATCCCAAGTCGAAGCGGATAGAATACCGCACCCCCGACCCCTCCTGTAACGGCTACCTCGCCTTTGCCGCCTTCTTGATGGCGGGCCTTGACGGGGTCGAGAACAAGATCGATCCGGGTCAGCCGCTCGACAAGGATATATACGGGCTTTCTCCGGAAGAGCTGGCCAACATCCCCTCCGCCCCGGGGAGCCTCGAGGAGGCCCTCAACGCCCTCAAGGAAGACCACGAGTTCCTCCTTAAAGGGGACGTCTTCACCCAGGATGTTATCGACAAGTGGATCGACTACAAGACCGAAAATGAGGTAAATCCGGTGCGCATGCGTCCGGTTCCCCTCGAGTTCGCCCTTTATTTCGATATCTAACAGGGCATGAGCAGATGTGAAAAAGAAGGCGGGATTGCTCCCGCCTTCTTTTTTTGAATTTGCGCATTGAACAAGAAAAGGCGGCCATCTGGCCGCCTTTTCTTGTTCAATCGCATGGTATGTTTCGTTTCTATATATGTTCTGTCTTTTCGTAGACCACCAGATCACCTTCACCTTTCAGTTCACTGGGATGGTATTGGGGGATCGGGAACTCCATCTGCTTGAACTCGACCGGCGCGGTCTTTTTGTCCACCAGGCCGACTGCCACTGCAACGGCATAGATGATCGCCTCGGGACGCGGCGGAC
>JBGPID010000071.1:0-10988 GCA_041484725.1 Geobacteraceae bacterium
TAGGCCTTCTCCACCCTCTCCCAGCGGTTGTCCCGGTCCATGGCGTAGTAGCGGCCGATGACGGTGGCTATCCGGCCGCAGCCGATTTCCGCTATCTTTGTCTCCAACTTGTCAAGATACTCCGCGCCGCTTTTGGGGGGTGTATCGCGCCCATCCAGCAGGCAATGGATGAAGACCTCTGTCAGGCCCTGTTGCTTGGCCAGCTCCAGCAGGGCATAGAGGTGGGTTTCGTGGGAGTGGACCCCGCCGTCGGAAAGGAGGCCGGCCAGGTGCAGGCGACCGCCGGCGGCTTTTGTGCGGGCGATGCAGTCGAGCAGGACCGGGTTGGTGAAGAAGTCGCCGTCGGCGATTGCCTTGGTTATCCGGGTCAGCTCCTGGTAGACGACGCGGCCTGCGCCGATGTTCAGGTGCCCCACCTCGGAATTCCCCATCTGCCCCTCGGGCAGACCCACCGCCATTCCCGAGGTGGCGATCCCCACACATGGGTATTCGGTGCAGAGCCGGGTCATGTTCGGCGTTCGGGCCTGGGCGATGGCGTTATTTTCAGGGTGGGGATTGAGCCCCCAGCCATCGAGAATCATCAGCAGCAGAGGTTGTTTCGGCATCCACTTTCTCCAAAATTAACTGCAGGTGTTTGGGCTGAAGGATGAAGAAATTTATTACTTAAGCCGGCAAAGCCGGAACCAAACAAGAAAAGCAAAACCTTATTTGGGACGCAGAAAATGCGGAAAAAACCGATAACGGCGGATAAATCTTCAATCAAAACAACAGAAATATTAAATCCGATTTTATCTGCCTTTTCCGCTTTTTCTGTGTTTCATTGGTTTAAATTTTGTTTTTATATACAACAGGTTGCAGATTGCTTTGCTCATAAGATGAAAATTGCCAAGTTTTAAGAGACTAACAGCCTTCAACCTGCCTCCTCCGCCAAAGCAGCCCTGGCTGCGGCGGCCGGGTTAGTCTGTCAACCTGTTTTCAATGGTGGTACGGTTCGTTGTTTAAAATGGTAAAGCCGCGATAGATCTGCTCCAGCAGGAAAACACGGACCATCTGGTGGGTAAAGGTCATCCGGGAGAGGGCGATGACCTTGTCGGCCCGCGACCGGAAGGCATCGCTTACTCCGTACGCCCCGCCGATCGCAAACACCAGATCGCAAATACCGCCATCCCGGTAACGACCCAGAAACCCGGCAAAGTCGGGAGATGTCATTTCCTCACCCCGTTCGTCGAGAAGGATTAACCTGGCGCTCTTTGGTACGAGCCTTGCCAGACGCTCCCCCTCCCTCTCGCGCATGGTCTCGGCACTCCCCCCTTTTTCCTCCCGGGCCTCGGCGAGATCCAGTTGAACGTACCTCCTGATCCTGCAGGCGTATTCGTCGATGCCGCGCCTGACCCATTCCTCCTGGGTCTTGCCCGGCCAGATGACCCGGATCTTCACCAGTCGTTACCTTCCCCATGATCCTCTTGCGGAATTTCCAGGCCGGGCGCCGCGATCCACAAATCATCGAGATTGTAATAGCGGCGCGTCTTCTCCTGGAAAATATGGACGATCACGTCACCATAATCGATGACTATCCAGTTCCCTTCTCTCAGACCTTCCACATCCAGGACCTTGTCGAATTCCTTGAGCCCCTTTTTGACCGAATCGGCAATCGCCTGGGTCTGCTTGTCCGAGCGGCCGGAGGCCAATACCAGATAATCGGCGATGCTGGAGAGCGGTTTGATCTCCAGGACCTTGACATCGAGCGCCTTTTTGTCCAACGCGAAGAGAGCGCACTTGATGGCCCGCTCCCGGGAAGTCAGCGTAATCTTATCCTTCATCTCTGTATAACCCGTGCTCCTTTATGAAATGTGCAACCTCTTCAGGCACCAGGTACCTGATCGAGCGTTTGAGCCGCACGAGGCGGCGAATGGCGGTCGAAGAGATATTGAGCGGGATCCCCTCAACATAGTAGACCGCATAACCGGCCTGGTGGGTGAGCCGTTTTTCGTCATCGAAATATCTGAACTCATGGAGGATATCCAGCGGCAGGGAAGAACAGATCGACAGCACCACCGCATCGGGACGCTCCACCACGACAATGTTGCACAGGGCAAAAATATCGGGGTATTTCCACCAGGTACCGATGTCGCGGAAGGAATCGCTCCCTATGACAAAGAAGAGCTCGTCATCGGGATATTCCTCACGGAAGGCATGGATGGTGTCTATTGAATAGGACTTTCCCGCCCGTTTTCCTTCGATTTCCGAAACCGTGAACGAGGGGTTGCCGGCAATAGCCATGCTCACCATCCGGTGGCGGATCGCAAAAGGGAGATCCCCTGCCAGCGGCTTATGGGGAGGGGTCGCCGCCGGGACGAAGATTACCCTGTCCAATTCAAACCTCTCCCTGACCTCTTCGGCGATGCGCAGATGGGCAATATGGACAGGATTGAAGGTGCCGCCGAGGATGCCGATTTTCATAGGGCCTCAATTGAAGCTAAACCACAGAGGACACAGAGGATCAAATTTTTTAACCATTCTCTACTGAGAAGGGGATTAAACGTTCCCTGCACTTTTTCTAAGTACTATTCGCTATCGATTAATGCTCCAGTTTTGGTTTCCTCTGTGTCCTCTGTGGTAAATAGCTCTTGATTTTGGTTAACCTCTGATCTGCCCTTCGCCGTAGACGATGAACTTGGTCGTGGTCAGGTCTTCCAGCCCCATGGGACCGAAGGAGTGGAGCTTGGTGGTGGAGATGCCGATCTCGGCTCCGAGCCCCAATTGATTGCCGTCGGAGAAGCGCGTGGAGGCGTTGACCAGCACCACGCCCGAATTCACCTCGCGGATGAAGCGCTGGGCGTTACTGTAGTCTGCGGTGACGATTGCTTCGGTATGAAGCGAGCCATACCTGTTGATATGCTCAATGGCCTCGTCCATGTCGTCAACCACGCGACAGGCAAGGATCAGGTCAAGATATTCCGCGTACCAGTCCTCTTCGCTGGCAACATGCGCAGCAGGTGCGAACTGACGGAAGGTTTCGTCGCCGCGCAGCTCTACCTGGAGCCCGGAAAGGAGTTCATGGATGCGGGGGACAAAGGTCTCCGCCACGTCCTTGTGGATGAGAAGGGTTTCCAGGGCATTGCAGACGCCGGGGCGCTGGGTCTTGGAATTGACGATCAGCCTTTCCGCCATGTCGAAGTCGGCGGAACTGTCCACGAAGATATGGCAGACCCCCTTATAGTGCTTGATGACAGGGATCTTCGAATGTTCCACCACGAAGCGGATCAGGCTCTCGCCGCCGCGGGGGATGATCAGGTCGATGAACTCCTCCTGCCTGAGCATCTGCAGCACCCCTTCCCGATCGATAAAGGGGATGACCGACAGGGCCGCCGTCGGAATGCCGGCCTTGGCCATCTCCGCCCCGAGAATGCGGGAGATGGCCACGTTGGAGTTGATCGCTTCGGAGCCGCCACGCAGGATGACGGCGTTTCCCGCCTTGAGGCAGAGGGCCGCCGCGTCGGCGGTGACATTGGGACGGGCCTCGTAGACGATGCCGATGACCCCGAGAGGAATCCGCATTTTCCCCACCATCAGGTTGTTGGGGCGTTTCCACATCCGGGTCACTTCACCGACCGGATCAGGGAGCGCCGCAACCTCCCTTAAGCCCTCCGCCATCCCCTTGATCCGGGACTCATCGAGCATCAGCCGGTCGAGCAGCGCAGCGGAAAGTCCTTTCTTCTCTCCTCCCTCCAGGTCGCGCCGGTTCTCCTCGATCAGGTGCGGTGTATTGTTGATCAGCGCCATTGCCATGTTCAGCAGAAGGTCGTTCTTGGCTGCGGAGGAGAGCCGCGCCATGAAGAGCGAGGCCGCACGGGCATCTACGGCGATCTTAGCGATCTTTTCAGCAATAGTCATATCCACCCCTCCGAAAATCAAATCCGGAATCCATACTTGTTCACAGTATCACCAGGTTGTCCCGGTGTATTATCTCGTCTCCATAACGGTAACCGAGGATCTGCTCGATCTCGGAACTCTTGCAGCCGAGGATCTTGCCGATCTCCCTCCAGGAGTAATCCGTGATCCCCCGTGCAAACTCCGCACCGTCAGGTCCGCAGACCCGGACACAGGTACCCCGCTCGAACTCCCCCTCGACCCGGAGAACCCCCGACGGGAGGAGGCTCCTGCCATGCTGATGGAGGACCTCCGCCGCCCCATCGTCCACCGTAATCCTTCCCCGCGGCCTCGAGGTATAGGCGATCCAGTGTTTGCGCCGGTTAAGAACCTCCCGCGCCGCGAGAAACAGCGTGCCGACTTCCTCGCCTGCAAGTGCCTTCCCGAGAAGTCCCGGCTTCCTGCCGTCGATGATGATGGAGGGGACCCCCGACCTGCCGACCTTTTTCGCAGCGGCAAGCTTGGTCGCCATGCCTCCGGTGCCGACCGCTGACCCGGCGCCCCCTGCAGCCCGCTCCAGATCCCTGGTGATGTTTCTGACCAGCGGGATTAACCGGGCAGCGGGGTTGGTACGAGGGTCCTTGTCGTACAGCCCCTGGATATCGGTCATTATAACCAGCAGATGGGCTTCAATTAGGTTGGTCACCAGGGCGGAGAGGTTGTCGTTGTCGCCGAACTTGATCTCTTCCACCACTACCGTGTCGTTTTCGTTGATGATCGGGATGATCCCGCAATCGAGGAGCGTATCGAGGGTGGCGCGGGCATTCAGGAAGCGCTGACGGTCCGCCAGGTCGTCCCGGGTCAGAAGGATCTGCGCCACCTTGTGGCCATAAACCGCAAATGCCTCTTCGTATGCGTGCATCAGGCGGAATTGGCCGACGGCCGCCGCTGCCTGCTTCTGCGGGATGGTCCGCGGCTTCATGCCGATCCCCAGTTCTTTCCTGCCGGCCGCAACCGCCCCGGACGAAACAATGATCACCTCGCGACCAGCGGAGCGCACCCCGGCAACCTCGGCGGCCAGGCGGCCGATCACCGCGGGGTCCAGGCCGTTATCCGCGTCGGTAATGACCCGGCTGCCGACCTTGATGACGAGACGTTTGACATTCTTCAGGATTTCTCTGCGCATGGGATGAATTGTACCAGACTGAATTAAGATTGCTGATGGCGAGAAATAGTAGCATGTTTACCGGTCGATAGCAAATATTGATGGCCGGTCAGGATGCATGGAATAAAGGGGAGAGGAGCAAAATGCCACTGGCGATCCGGAATAGTTGCTGTCTCTTTAAGAGGTCAATCATCGTTCTCCTCGGCTTTTCCCCATAGAAGCCGGGCAATTTCATCGAGGAGAGGGGGTATCCCCTCGCCGGTCATTGCGGAGATGGCAATGAGTTTCAGGCCGCGCTCCGTAAACCACGGGCTGACTTTCGGCAGATTTCCCCTAACTTCAGGCAGGTCGATCTTGTTGATGACGATGATCTGCCTTTTCCCCCCCAGTTCGGGATTGAAGAGCGCCAGTTCGCGGTTGATCGCCTCATATTCGCGGACCGGGTCGCGCTCCGGCATCCAGGAGATATCGAGCATATGGACAAGTATATCGGTCCGCTCCACATGCTTCAAGAAACGGTGGCCGAGCCCCGCGCCGGCGTGCGCCCCCTCGATCAGGCCGGGAATGTCCGCCATGACGAACGACCGGTAGTTCTTGTAGGGGACCACCCCCAGGTTCGGTGCCAGGGTGGTGAAGGGGTAATCGGCGATCTTCGGCCGCGCCGCGGAAACACGCGTTATCAGGGAAGATTTCCCTACACTGGGGAAGCCGAGGAGTCCCACATCGGCCATCAGCTTCAGTTCCAGGCGCAGCCAGAGCTCTTCGCCCGGCTCTCCCGGCTGGGCGAACTTGGGGGCCTTGTTGGTGGAGCTGGCAAAGCGCGCATTCCCCTGGCCGCCACGTCCACCCTTAAGCAGAACGACCGGATTTCCCGTCTCGGTGAGATCGGCGAGCAGCTCATCGCTCTCGGCATCCCGGACGATGGTGCCGACAGGCACGAGGATTTTCAGGTCCTTTCCGTAAGCCCCGTGCCGGTCCTTCCCCATGCCGTTCTTCCCCTTCTCCGCCTTCAGGTGCGGCCGACAGCGCAATTCCAGAAGGGTGGAAAGCGCCGCTGTCGCCTCGAACAGCACGTCTCCCCCCTTGCCGCCGTCGCCGCCGTTAGGGCCGCCCAGGGGAATGAACTTCTCCCGGCGGAACGAGACGCAACCGGCGCCGCCGGCGCCCGATTGGAGATGTATTTTGACTTCATCGATGAACCGCATGTTTTCTCATTTCAAACCGGTATAGAGCAGTCGAATCTGGAATCGCCGGTTCGCGATCGCAGTGATTTCTTCAAACGACAAAAGCCCGGAACTTGAATTGTCCCAGGCTTTTGCGAGTTTCGAGAAGTGCGCTTTAGTTCGCGGGGTAGACGGAAACCTTTTTCCGGTCCCTGCCCATCCGTTCGAACTGGACAACGCCTTCGATCAGGGCGAACAGCGTGTAATCCTTGCCGCAGCCGACGTTGTTGCCGGGATGGATCTTTGTGCCGTGCTGCCGATAGATGATGTTGCCGGCCTTGACCGGCTCACCGCCGAATTTTTTGCAGCCCAACCTCTGGCCGTCTGAATCGCGACCGTTCCTGGATGAGCCGACCCCTTTTTTGTGAGCCATTCAATCCTCCCAAGCTTTTACCGGTCACCAGTCACTGGTCACCGTTCACTGCTTTATGCGTTGATCTTTTCAATCTTCAGGATGGTCCTGGGCTGGCGATGCCCGTTCAACTTACGGGAGTTTTTCCGCCGCTTGGACTTGAATACCAGTATCTTTTTGTCTTTCCCCTGCTCGACAATCTTGCCGATCACCTGGGCGCTGGGCACTAAAGGTGTTCCGATAGCTACCTTTTCGCCGCCAACCATCAGGACTTCATTGAGTTCGACGGAGTCACCTACCGCCCCCTCCAGTTTTTCGACCTTGAGCAGGTCTCCCTCGGAAACTTTGTACTGCTTCCCTCCGGTCTTAACTACTGCGTACATGTAGTTCACCACCTTTACATTTTTACGATGAGCGTTAAAAAATAGCCCAAAGTCATCGGGAAGTCAAGAACTTTTTACGGGTCAGGATTGTATACAAAATGAATACCTTATTCTGATCTGCATTCAAATCGACACTTATCCGGAGCTTCGAGGTATTTGCAACCGCGGAGCTGTCATCGGATCAGCTTATGGAGATCTCGAATTGTTCCTGGTGAAATCCCGGCTTCGCCCTTACAGTGATCCTTTTCTTGAATCTCTTCTCCAGTTCCTCCAGGCCGCGCCGTTCTTCGTCATAGAGGAGGTCGGCGACCTGGGGATGAACGGTGAGCATCGCCTTGGTGCCGCGGATGTCGAGCATCTCGCGGCGCAGTTCGCGGAAGATCTCATGACAGATGGTGGTCTTGGATTTGACGTAGCCGCGTCCCTCGCAATAGGGGCAGGGCTCGCACATCATCCGCCCGATGCTCTCCCGGACCCGCTTCCTGGTCATCTCCACGAGCCCGAGCTCGGATATCTTGAGGATGTTGGTCTTGGATTTGTCTGTCTTCAGCGCCTCTTCCAGGGCGGTGAAAACCTTGTCCCGGTTGACCTCCTTCTCCATGTCGATGAAGTCGATGATGATGATCCCGCCGATATTGCGTAAGCGTAGCTGGTAGGCGATCTCCTTCACCGCCTCCAGGTTGGTCTTGAGGATGGTATCTTCCAAGTTGTGCTTGCCGACATAGCGGCCGGTATTGACATCGATGGCGGTCAGCGCCTCGGTCTGCTCGATTATGATGTAACCCCCGGATTTCAGCCAGACCTTGCGTCCCAGTGCCCGGCTGATTTCCACCTCGAGGCCGAAATGGTCGAAGATCGGTTCCTCTTCGTCATAGAGTTCGATCGAATATTTTATCCGCGGCATGAAGGTGGAGATGAACTGGACGATCTTGTCGTATTCGGGTTTGGAATCGACCACAATCCGGTCGACCGTTTCCGTCAGGATGTCCCGCACAACTTTCTGGGTAACGTCCAGATCCGAATGGATCAGGCAGGGGGCATTGGCCTTTTCATTCCTATTTACTATCTCCCCCCAGAGCTTTGTGAGATAGTTCATATCGGCCAGGAGGTATTCCTCGCTTTTCCCTTCCGAAACGGTGCGGACAATGAAGCCGCTGCCTGGAGGCTTGATCCGTTCAACGGTCTCTTTCAGCCGTTCCCGTTCCGCCTCATCCTCAATCCGCCGGGAAACGCCCACATGGTCTACGGTCGGCATATACACCAGGTGCCGGCCGGGAAGGGAGATATGGGAGGTGATCCGTGCCCCCTTGGTGCCGATCGGCTCCTTGGAAACCTGCACGAGGAGTTCCTGTCCCTCCTGCAGCAGTTCTTCGATGGGATGGAGAGGATGAAGCGCCGGTCCGTCACCTTCCGGCGGCTCTTCCTTTTTTTCGTTGCCGTCCATCAAAGACTCGTACTCCTCGATGGCCTCGAAAACATCGGCCACGTAGAGAAAGGCTGCCTTTTCCAGATCGATGTCGACAAAAGCGGCCTGCATCCCCGGCAGTACCCGGATCACCCTCCCCCTGTAAATGTTCCCCACAATCCCCTTGACCCTGCTCCGCTCGATATACAGCTCGGCAATGGTGCCATTTTCGATAAGGGCGATGCGGGTCTCATGGGAGGCGGTATTTATGACCAGTTCGTTACCCATGGTTTCCTCGGCGGAAACGGTCCTTTTCCGTCATGGCATGACGGAAAATTCCTCATTTCCTTATAGTGAATTTATTTAAATAATAATCCTAATAACGGCAGTTATCACACAAAGCCACAAAGATCACGGAGGAAAACAAAACCTTATTTTGATTCATACGATGACCATTTTGGCGAATGGTTTTAGATCAACAAGACAACGATTTCTTTGTGTTCTTCGTGTCGTGTGAGTCAACTACTTCTTCTTGGATAATCCGTTTTTCATTGAATACCGCTTCCAGCTTCTCGATCCGCGTGTCCGTCAGTTCGTCTGGAGTGAGGCCGGTGATCGCAGCTGCGAATTCCAGGGGCTTGCCGCGCCTGATCGTCATCTCCAGGGCATTGTCGAAGGCCCGGAGTTCCACCAGTTCCTTACGCAGATCGAGTTCCGCAACCTTCCCCTTTTTCTCGCGCCGCAGAGGATATCTCTCCAGGGCCAGGAAGGCATCCGCCAGCGCCGGCAAATCCGCCTGGATGGCGCCGGGGAGGGTGACCCGGTAGCGCACCCTGTCCAGGATAACCGCCAGAGACGGGCTGCCCGGCGGGATAACGGCAGCCTCAAGGATCTGCAACCCTTCCGGCAGGATTGCGTTGAGCCTTTCCTTGACCAATTCCGCGCCGCATCCGGCAGCCACTTCCATGTCGAAATACTCGGCCCATGATTCTACACCGACCGACAGGGCAGTTGCAAACGAGAATTTGGGATGGGGATGAAAACCTTGCGAAAATTTGATCGGGATCTGCGCCCTGCCCACTGCCCGGGTAAACAGGGTCAGCATCTCCAGATGGCTCAGGAGGGAGATGTCACCGGTTTTCCAAAAACGGAGGCGGATCCTCTCCTTCCCTTCCGGCGGCTGTATCGGTTGCTGAGCGGTTAAGGAGATATCGCCATGCGGGGCGGCGGCTTCCGGTATATGCAGGCGCATCCTGATCCGGTCGAAATCGCAGACTCCGCAGCCTGAGCAGTCGCCGTTGCGGCACTGAGCGGTATAAGCGCCTGCTGCCGATTTCTCCAGCTCTCTGCGCAGAAATTCCTTATTTATCCCGAAATCCAGGTGGTCCCAGGGGAGTAGTTCATCAAGGGCGCGGCGCCGGTGATAGAAACGGGGGTCGATGCCGGTGGCGTGAAAGGCCTCCTGCCACCGGGCAAAACTGAAGTGTTCCCCCCAGCTGTCGAAGCGGCACCCCAGTTCGCGGGCCTTCAGCAATACCCGGCCGAGCCGTCGGTCCCCCCTGGCGAATACACCCTCCAGTACGGAGAGCGGTGCATCCTGCCATTTGAAGTTGAGTTTCCTCTTCTTAAGTTCCTGGCGCAGCAACTGCTGTTTCTCCAGGATCTCCTCGTAGCTTATCTGGGGCTCCCATTGAAAGGGGGTATGGGGTTTCGGCACGAAGCTCGAAACCGCCACGTTCACCTCTCCGCCACATCCGGCCCTTTTCCCGCAGTTCTTCACCTTTTTCGCCAGTTCGGCTATCCCCTGCAGATCTTCCAGGGTTTCCGTGGGGAGACCGATCATGAAATAGAGCTTGATCAACCGCCAGCCGGCGCTGTAGGTCTCGGAGGCATTGAGCAGCAGATCCTCTTCGCTTATCCCCTTGTTGATCACCCTGCGCAGCCTTTCGCTTGCCGCCTCCGGCGCCAGGGTAAAACCGGTCTTGCGAACCCTCTTCACTTCTTCAATCAGCTCCTGGGTCAGGGTCCCGACACGGAGGGAAGGAAATGAGACGGCGACCCTTTGTTCCGCATAGCGCGCCATGAGTGACCGCAAAAGCGGCGCAATGCAGCCGTAATCACCGGTGGAGAGGGAAAGAAGCGAAATTTCGTCGTAGCCGGTGTTAGCCAGGGTCCGGTCGATTATCTCCAGGACCTTTTCCGGTGAACGTTCCCGCACCGGTCGATAGATGTACCCCGCCTGACAGAAACGGCAGCCATGGCAACAACCGCGGGCTATCTCCATGCTGATCCGGTCATGCACGGTTTTGAGATATGGGACCACCGGCGCCGTAGGATAGGGAACAGTGTCCAGGTCGGCGACAAAGCGCCTTCTCACGGTCTCATACCCTTTGCGCAGGGGCGTTAAGGATTCCATGCAGCCGGATGAGTCATAACGGACCGCGAACATCGACGGCACATAAACCCCTTCTATTGCTGCCAACCGATGGAGGAGCGCATCCCTGGTCTCACCCGTCCGTTTCCACTCCCGATAGAGTTCGGCGATCTCCACGATCGCCTCCTCCCCGTCGCCCAACAGAAAAGCATCGAA
>JBGPID010000072.1:0-10971 GCA_041484725.1 Geobacteraceae bacterium
ATGAACTTCTCGGCCACTATGAGCTGCCGCTTGCCGTTTCCGAGCGGGGTTTCCCGGCTGAACGGGGGCGTCGCGACCGAAGGGTAGATATTCTTACCGGGGAAATCTCGCGCGGCTTTCGTCTTGCGGAAGAAGGATTGGCGGTCATCGCCGAAGAGGAAATCTTTGGGCCGCGTACTAAGCGCCGTGGCCTCTCCGAGGCGCGCAAAAAGCAGATCCTCACATCACTGGCGGAACTGAAGCCGGGCGACTGCATGGTCCATCTCGATTTCGGCGTCGGCATCTATCGGGGACTGCAGCACCTCAAACTCGGAGAGGCAGAGGGGGATTTCCTCCTCCTGGAATACGCCGGAGCGGATAAGCTCTATCTCCCCGTGGACCGGATCAACCTGGTGCAGCGTTACGTGGGAGCGGAAGGGATCGAGCCCAGGATCGACCGACTGGGGGGCGCCGCCTGGGACAAGGCCAAGGCCAAGGCCAGGGAAGCGGTGCAAGAGATGGCGGAAGAGCTCTTGCGCATCTATGCCGCCCGCGAGGTGAGCGAAGGCTTCGCCTTCTCGCCGCCGGACGACCTCTACCGGGAATTCGAGGCGTCATTCGCCTTCGAGGAAACCCCCGATCAGCTCTCCGCCATAGAGGACGTGCTGGCCGACATGGAGAGCAAGAGGCCGATGGACCGCCTCGTCTGCGGCGACGTGGGGTACGGCAAAACCGAGGTCGCCATGCGCGCGGCGTTCAAGTCGGTCATGGACGGGCGTCAGGTAGCTGTGCTGGTGCCGACCACGATCCTTGCCCAGCAGCACCAGGAGACCTTCACGGAACGGTTCAAGGCCTATCCGGTCAGGGTGGAGGCGATCTCCCGCTTCCGCTCCGCCAAAGAGCAGAAAGCGATCCTGAACGGGGTCATAAAGGGGGAGATCGACATCGTCATCGGCACGCACCGGCTTCTCCAGAAGGATGTGAGCTTCAAGGAGCTGGGGCTCATCATCGTCGATGAGGAGCAGCGTTTCGGTGTTGCGCACAAGGAGCGCCTCAAACAGATCCGGGCAACGGTCGACCTCATCACCCTTACCGCCACCCCCATCCCCCGCACCCTCTACATGTCGCTCATGGGTATCCGCGACCTCTCCATCATTGATACCCCTCCGGTGGACCGGCTGGTCATCAAATCTTTTGTCGCCCGTTTCAGCGAAGAGCTGATCCGCGAGGCAGTGCTCCGGGAGCTGCGCCGCGGCGGTCAGGTGTTTTTTGTCCATAACCGGGTGCAGTCGATCGCCGCCATGGCCGAGCACCTGCGCCGCACCGTTCCGGAGGCGCGTATCGCCGTGGCCCACGGCCAGATGGAGGAAAAGGAACTGGAGCGGGTAATGCTCGGCTTCATGCACGGCGCGACCAACCTCCTCCTTTGCACCACCATCATCGAGTCGGGGCTAGACATTCCCAATGCCAATACTTTGATCGTCAACCGGGCCGATGCCTTCGGGCTTGCCCAGCTTTACCAGTTGCGCGGCCGGGTCGGCCGCGCCAAACAGCGCGCCTACGCCTATTTCCTCATCCCCGGCGAGGGGGCCATCTCTTCCGAGGCGCGGGAACGGCTGAAGATCCTCCAGGAGATATCCGAACTCGGGGCCGGTTTCCGCATCGCCACCCACGACCTGGAGATCCGGGGGGCCGGTGACCTGCTCGGCGCGCGCCAGTCGGGAAACATCGCCGCCGTTGGCTTTGAGCTCTATACGGAACTCCTTGAAGAGGCGGTAAGCTCGCTTAAGGGAGAAGAGCGGGTGGAGCGGGTGGAGCCGGAAATCAAACTGCGCATCCCCGCCTTTATCCCGGAAGATTACGTGCCTGACCCGAACCAGCGGCTGGTGATCTACAAGAAACTGACCCAGGCCGCTTCGGCAGAGGAGATCACGGAGATCCGGGAGGAACTCGCCGACCGTTTCGGCAAGCTACCCATGGCCGTCTCCTATCTTCTCGAGGTGATGCGGCTGCGCATCCGGTTAAAACTCCTCCTCATCAAAGAGGTGGAATTCGATGGCAGAAGGGTCGTAATTTCCTTCCACCGGTCGACCCCCGTCTCCCCGGACAGGATCATCGAATTGATCCGGCTTGAACCGAAGAAATATCAGTTCACCCCCGATTACCGGTTTATTCTAGAATTGAACGACACCTCTTTCGACGGCATTCTGACTGAGGTCATAAATCTCTTGAAAAGAGTGGGTTGATATGCTAATCTTCACAAGATTTATCAACTATTCTGCATAAAAAGGAGCTATCGTGCATACAAAAAATATTTTCACAGCAACTGCCATTGCCCTCAGCCTGGCTCTGCTGGTCGGCTGCCAGTCAAAATCCGCTCAGGAGGGGAATAAGCCGCAGAAGGAAGGGCAGACCGTAGCGGAGGTGAACGGCAGCGTTATAACCACGGCGGATTTCAAAAAAGAGGTGGAAACCCTTCCCCCCTATCTCAGACCTATGGCCGAGACCCCCGATGGGAAAAAAGAGCTTTTGGATACCATGATCATCCGCGAGATCATCATGCAGCAGGCGCAGAAGGATGGTCTCGATAAGAGCCCGGCGGTTACCGACAAGCTGGAAGAACTGAAAAAGCGGGTCATCGTTGAGGCATTTCTGCAAAAAAAGATTGAGGATCAGGCCAATATTACCGATGCGGACCTGCAAAAATTCTATGACCAGAACAAGGACAAATTCAATACCGGTGAGCAGGTGAGGGCCAGCCATATCCTCGTGAAGAGCGAAAAAGAGGCCCAGGATATTCTCGTCCAGATCAAGCAAGGGGGCAATTTCGAAGCACTGGCCAAGAAATACTCCGTTGATTCGGCCGGGGCCAAGGGTGGTGACCTGGGATGGTTCGGAAAGGGGGCGATGATTCCCGAATTTGATAAGGTGGTCTTCGCCATGAAGGAAGGGGAACTTTCCGGTGTCGTCAAGACCCAATTCGGGTATCATATCATCAAGCTAACCGGCAAACGTCCTGCGGGCATTCGCTCCTTTGCCGAGGCGAAAGAGCAGATAAAGGCGAAACTTTTGCCGGAAAAACAGCAGGCAACCTTCCAGAAGCTGAAGGATGAGTTGAAAAAGAGCGCCAAGTATTCCATCAAGGAAGATGTGCTCAAGGGAATCGACATAAAGCCGGCAGCCTCTGCACAAGCAGCGCAGGGTGAAGCGAAAGAAAAGTAGACGGATCGTTTGTTAACCGGGGCCGGGCATTTACCCGGCCTCTTTTTGTTGTGCAGCCGGCGGCCTTGCCCCGGCAGAGAGAACCATGGCAAACCTACTGAAAATTATCCTGTTCTTCATAATAATAGCGATGTTCCCGTCATTCTCCGCAGCAGAGGTGATCAACAGCATTGCCGCCATCGTTAACGATGATATTATTACGAGTTACGAAGTCGACAAGGGAGCCGCACTCCTCGCCAAAGAGGCTGAGAAAAAGGGGCCGTTATCCGATGACGATAAGAGACAACTCCGGCCAGCGGCCTTAAACCGGCTGATTGACAAAAAGCTGATCGACCAGAAGGTAAAGGACCTCAACATCAGTGTCACCGATGAGGAACTGCGGCAGACCATCGAAGATGTTAAGAAACAGAACAAGATCACCCAGGAAAACATGATCTCCGCCCTGGCCAACCAGGGGCTTTCCTTTGAGCAGTATAAGGCCCAGCTCAGGGAACAACTTGAAAGAATAAGGCTGATGGGACAGGAAGTGCGCGCCAAGGTACAGGTGGGAGAAAAGGAAATCAGAGAGTATTACTACGCCAATCCCAAAAATTTCGGCGCGGATGAGTTCTTTCGCGCTCGCCATATTTTCTTCCGGATCAACAAGAACGCAAAGCCGGAAGAGGTCAGAAAGGCCTTGGCCACCGCCATGATAGTTCTGCAGGAGGCGAGGAGCGGCAAGGATTTTGCCGATCTGGCGAAGAAATACTCCGATGACCCCCAGGCGGCCAAAGATGGCGGAGAACTTGGGACCTTCAAAAAAGGGGACATGCTGCCGGAAATCGAAAATGCCGTAATCAACATGAAATCTGACGAAATCAGCGATCTCGTCAATACCCCGGCCGGCTTTCATATCATCAAGCTGGAAGAGAGATCCCCCGGGAAATTGCGACCCTTTGATGAGGTGAAGGGGGAAATTGAAGAATTGCTGATTAAAAAGAAGTCGGATGAGAGGTTCAATCAGTGGCTGGCCGACCTGAGAAAATCTGCGGCCATTGAGATAAAAAGAAGGTAACTTTAAACACCTTTCTCCGCCAGTTCCTGCAGGAGCGCGCGTTGCGCTGATGTGAGCTGCTCCGGCACGCTTACCCCGATCCGTACATAAAAATCACCGTGACCGCTCTTCCCCATCTGGGGGAAACCAAGGCCTTTCAGCCTGATCCGGGTCCCCGGCTGAATGCCGGCCGGCACCTTGATTCTTTTGGTTCCATCCAGGGTCTGCACATCCAGCGAAGTCCCGAGCGCCGCTTCGGTGAAGCGAATCTGTTTTTCCACGATGATATCGTCCCCTTCGCGGGTATAGAGCGGATCGACGGCAACCTGGATGACCAGGTAGAGATCGCCCGGCTCTCCGCCGCGGATCCCCTCGCCCCCCTTCCCCTGGATGCGCAGTCTGGCGCCGGTGTCGACACCGGCGGGGATTTTTACCACTATATCATCGCTCTTGTCGTTCCGCTTCAAGGCAACCCGCTTCTCCCCGCCGCTGAATGCATCCCGGAACGATATCTGCAACTCCATGGTGAAATCTTCACCCTGCTGTCTTCCGGTGTTATAGCGGAATCCACGGCGTTGATGAAAACCGCCGCCGAAGATGCGGGAAAAGATATCCTCGGTGCCGTACCCCATGTCCTTGAACATGTCCCCCACGTCGAACCCGCGAAAGATGTCCTCCTGGGAATAGCGCTGGTGAAAGCCCGTCGAGCCGAACCTGTCATACTGCGCCTTTTTCTCCGGGTCGGAAAGGACCGCGTACGCTTCGTTGATCTCCTTGAATTTATCCTCAGCTTCCTTGCTGCCGGGATTTTTGTCGGGATGGAATTTTACCGCCAGCTTGCGGAACGCCCTCTTGATTTCGTCGAGAGAGGCGTTCTTCCCCAGACCGAGTACCTGGTAGTAGTCTTTTGATGCCATCGGATTTGTCCTCTCAACGTGCTCTTCTTTTTTGAATGTAATCCGACTTAACCGGCATGTCAACAGCATTGCCATATTTTCAGGCTTGACAAATACATTTCTTTAGCCTGATATTGTTTAAGATTTCAATATGCGGATTCTGGTCCCTGTTTCTCTGTTACAGATAATCAAAGGGGGATGTAATGAAAAAAGCAATCGTTGTCGGCGGCGGCGTTTCCGGCCTGGCCACCGCGTATCTGTTACGCAAAAAAGCGGCGGCGGCGGGAGTGGAACTGGAAATAACCTTGCTGGAAAAGGAACCGCGGGTTGGGGGCAAGATCTGGAGCATCAAGGAAGAAGGGTATCTCTGCGAATGGGGCCCCAACGGTTTTCTCGACAGCAAGCCGCAGACACTTGACCTCTGCCGGCAACTGGGCGCCGCTGATCTTCTTCTGCGCAGTAACGACAATGCCCGCAAGCGCTTCATCTATGCCGACGGCATCCTCCACTGCCTGCCGGAGAACGGGCCGGCGTTCCTCAAGAGCAAACTGATCTCCTGGCCGGGGAAACTCCGCCTTGCCCTGGAACTGTTCGCCTCCAAAGCGCCCGAGGGGGTGGATGAGACTCTCGCCGCCTTCGGCCGGCGAAGACTGGGCGATGAGGCGTTGCGCAAGCTGATAGCGCCGATGGTCTCCGGTATTTTTGCCGGCGATCCCGAGACGATGTCCCTTAACTCCTGTTTTCCGCGTATCGCCGAGCTGGAGAGAGAATACGGCAGCCTGATCATGGCCATGATCAAGCTGGCGAAACAGAAGAAGCGGGAAATGGCCGCAGGGAAGGTGGTTTCCAGCGCGGCCGGGCCCGGTGGGATACTGACGTCGTTTCGTGGCGGGATTCAAACCCTGACCGATATCCTGGCCGAAAGGCTCGGCACCGCTGTAGTGACCAAACAGACCGCCCTCAAGGTCATCAAGGTGGGGAGTTCCGGGTTCCGGATCCAAACCGACCAGAGCGAGCTGGAAGCGGATATCGTGGTGCTGGCGACACCGGCCGACGTATCAGCCGGCCTGGTGCAGGGGCTTGACACCTTTATCAACCATGTGCTGCTTGAGATACCCTATGCCTCCATGACGGTGGTTTGTTTCGGCTATGAACGGAACAAGATACGGTTTGACGTGAACGGTTTCGGCTACCTGATCGCCAAGGAGGAGGGGATGAACACCCTCGGCACCCTCTGGGATTCGAGCATTTTCGCCGAACGTGCGCCCGCAGGCAAGGTGCTCTTCCGCAGCATGATGGGGGGCGCCTGTTTCCCCAGGTATATCAATTTGTCCGACGAAGAGGTGAATAACAGGGTTCAGGCGGACCTGAAAAAGATCATGGATATTAAAGCCCCACCGTCGTTCGTCAGGATCTTCCGCCACGAGAAAGCGATCCCCCAGTATACGGTGGGACACGGCGAGCGGCTGGCTCAGCTGGGGGACAAACTCAGGGAACACCCGGGGCTTTTCCTTACTGGAAATGCCTACCGCGGGATCGGCTTGAATGATTGCGTGGCTGCTGCCGACAGGTGTGCGAAAGAAGTGGTCGCCTTCCTGAAGAGGGTCTGAAGGTTTTATTTATAGCGCTTTCTGCGGAAAAGACCGGTCTTGAGAGAGGCGATACGGTCGAGAAAGAGTATCCCGTCCAGATGGTCCATTTCGTGCTGGATGGCAACCGCCTCGAAACCGCTCGCCTCGATCTCGCGCGGGTTACCCGCCTCATCGAGGAAGAGCACGGTAATACCGGTAGCCCGCTCCACATCTCCGGTGTAGTCGGGCACGCTCATGCACCCCTCGCGTGTTATGGCTGCCCCTTGCCGGTGGATGATCTCCGGATTGACCAGCGCCAGCAGGCCGTGGTTGTTCTCCCGTCCCTGGCGGTTTTTCGAGACATCCACCACGCAGAGCCGCAGGGTGACGCCGATCTGCGGCGCAGCAACGCCGACCGAGCCGGGCCCCGCCCGCATGGTGTCCACCAGGTCGCCGATTATGGCGGAGATTTCCCGGTCAACGGCCTTAACCTTCAGACAGACCGTTTTCAGGATGGGGTCGGGATAGAGAAGTATCGTCCGTTCTGACATTTATTTAAAGGGAGACCGGTGTGATGACGCGGACCGAGATCTCCACTTTCAGCTCCTTCTTCAGTTTTTCCAGAAGCCCTTCCGCATCCTCGATGGTGAGCCCCTCGGGAAGCGCCGCCTCCAGCATCATGACGTAAACCGGCTCCTCCTTTGTCCCGATCAACCTGGTATTCAGGTCGGTGATGTTGATACCCCGATCGGCCAGTTCCCGCGTGACACGATAGACGATTCCCGGTTGGTCGGAACCGTAGACCGACACCATGCACAACTCCCCCTGGGGCGACCGGTAACAGACCTCATTCTCATGGAGGGATCTGACATAGACCGAAAGCCCCGTCGCGTGCAGAGCCCTGAATTCTTCCGTTAAACGCGTCTTGACGAACGGCTTTGGATGGGAAACGATCAGGATCATGGCAAAATCACCGCCGAGCATGGTGCAGCTGGAATCCTCCACATTGCCGCCGAGGCGGTACAATATCTCGGTTACATCGGCCACGATGCCCGGGCGGTCCTTGCCGATGATGGTCACGGCAAAATGGGCCAGGTTCTCTTTGCGGCATTCGCTCATAATAGCTCCTTCTTATCGCACAAATAGGGGGCGTTTCCCTATAGCTTATTGATGAACACCTCGCGCGGTTTGCTCGTCCCGTCGGAGGGGCCGACGATCCCCTCCTGCTCCATTTTCTCCATGATGCGGGCGGCGCGGTTGTAGCCGATGCGCAGCCGTCGCTGGATCATGGAGATGGACGCCTGACGGCTCTCCGCCACCAGGGCGACGGCATCGTCATAGCGTTCATCGATCTCATCGTCGTCACCGGCGGTCTCCGCGGAAGACTTCATCTCCAGGATCGACTTCTCAAAGACCGGTTTCCCCTGTTTTTTCAGGAACTCCACGACCCGCTGCACCTCGGTGTCGGAGACGAAGGCGCCGTGGCTGCGCCGGAGTTTGGCCGTCCCCGGCGGCAGGAAGAGCATATCCCCTGCCCCCAGGAGCGACTCGGCGCCGTTGCAGTCGAGGATGGTGCGGGAATCGATCTTCGAGGAGACCTGGAACGAGATGCGGGCCGGGAAGTTGGCCTTGATGAGACCGGTAATGACATCCACCGACGGCCGCTGGGTGGCGAGAATCAGGTGTATCCCGGCCGCCCGCGCCATCTGCGCAAGGCGGGCGATCGATTCCTCGATCTCCCGGCCGGCCACCATCATCAGGTCGGCCAACTCATCCACGACAACCACTATATAGGGGAGATGGTTGTGCACCAGCTCCTCGTCCCGTACGAGGAATTCCTGGATGGCCACCATGTCTCCCTCCAGCAGTTCGTCGGTTTCATCGAGCTCGACAACTCCCGGCTCACGGTTTTCCTCCAGCTCCTTCTCTTCTCTTTCCAGTAGTTTATTGTAGGAGTCGATATTGCGCACCCGCTTATCGGCCATCAGCCGGTAGCGCCGGCCCATCTCCACGACCGCCCACTTCAGGGCCAGCGCCGCCTTCTTGGGATTGGTGACGACCGGCAGCAGAAGATGAGGGATCCCCTCATAGATGGAGAGCTCCAGCATCTTCGGATCGACCATGATGAGCCGCACGTCGCGGGGAGTGGCAGTATAGAGGAGAGAAAGGATCATGGTGTTGATGGAGACCGACTTGCCCGAACCGGTTGCACCCGCCACGAGGAGGTGGGGCATGCGGGAAAGATCGGTCACGAGCGGGGCGCCGTTGATCTCCTTGCCGAGCGCCAGGGGGAGCCGCATTTTGCCGCGATGGAATTCCTCTGTTCCGAAGATTTCCCTTAAGGAGACCATCTCCCGTTCCCGGTTGGGGAGTTCGATCCCTACCACTCCCTTGCCGGGTATGGGCGCAACGATACGGATGGAAAGCGCCTGGAGGGCCATGGAGAGATCGTCGGAGAGGCTGGCGATGCGGCTTACCTTTACACCGGGGCCCGGGGCGAACTCATACATGGTGACGACCGGGCCCGGGCATATCTCCACCACTTCTCCATCCACGCCGAAGTCCCTGAGCTTCTTCTCCAGGAGACGGGCGTTCATTGTCAGGGCTTCCTTGTCGAGGCGTCGTTCATGGGCCAGCGGAGGATCCAGAAGAGAGAGTGGCGGGGTCCGGTAGTTGCCGTCGTCCCTGGCGAAATCAAATGTCTCCTGGACCGGCTTCACCTTGTCACTCTCCCCCTTCCGATCTTTCCTGGTCGTGAGTGGCGGCGCGGGAACAGCGACAGGAAGGGGTTTGATGACCGGTGCTGACTGTTCGCTCCCCCTGGGTGCCCCTTTCATAACCTCGCGGTTAAATGCCCGCTTTTCCCGGTAACGGGTCCATTTCTCTCCCAGCGTTTTGATCCACCAGTCGCCAAAGAGGATGAAGGAAAACCGGGAAAGGACCATGATGGAGGCGGCCAGCATGGGAAGGAGGAGCAGCAGCGCGCCCGGAACGCCCATGTAGCCCTTGAGGATCCTTGCCGTGGCTATGCCGAACAGTCCGCCGGTCGAGACTTTCTGGCCGAGGAACTCGGTCTTTTCCACGTCCCAGAAGGCGAACATGGAAGCCAGGGAGATGAGCAGCCCTATGAAAGCAACCCCCTTGTAGAGACGCCAGCGCAGCTCCTTGAAGCGCAGCAGGCGGTAGGCCAGGTAGAGGAGGGCAGAGGGGATCAGGTAAGCGGCAAGGCCGAACCCCTCAAGAAGGATGTCGGCGATCTGGGCGCCGATCATCCCGCAGAAATTCCGGTAACCACCCTCAGAGGAGAAGCTGTTCGGGGAACTGTCTATGGTGTTGAACGAAACGAGCGCAAGGAGGATGAAGAGGCCGGCGGCAGCCAGCACCATTCCCTTGATCTCCTCCTTGAGTTTCTCTTTTTTGTCGGTCTGGTCCATAAATCCTCATGCCTGCGCGCTGTAGGGGCGAGGTGGTGCCTCGCCTATCTCTTGCCTCGCCCACAGAGGGCGACCCGGCGGGTCGCCCCTACATCTCCAATATAAGTGGCAGGATTACCGGCCGTCTTTCAATGGTCTTGTTGAAAAATCGTCGCAGGATGCGGCGTACTTCCTGCTTGACCTCGCCCCAGTCACCCCGTACCTCGATATTGACGTTGGCCAGGGTGTCGAGCACAAGTTTTCTTGCTTCGTCCAGATATTCCTGGCTTTCGTCCTCGAACACGAAGCCGCGGGAGACGATATCCGGCCCGTAGATGATCTCGCCGGTCGCCTGGTTGATGGCGATTATGACCACCACCATGCCGTCTTCGGAAAGGTGCTTGCGGTCCTTCAGCACCACCTCACCCACGTCACCGATCCCTTTGCCGTCCACGAAAACCCTTCCCGCCTCCACGGTTCCTGTTATCGCGCATCCCTCCCCGTTGAATGTGATCACATCGCCGTCTACGGCCAGGATGCAGCGCTCCCTGGCGATCCCCACCTTCTGCGCGAGCTGGCTATGCTTGACCAGGTGCCGGTATTCACCATGGACCGGGATGAAGATGCGCGGCCGCACCAGATTCAGCATCAGCTTCAGTTCCTCCTGGCTGGCATGACCCGAAACATGCACCTCGGAAACCTTCTCATGAATGACATCCGCTCCCCGCCGGTAGAGGTGGTTGATCAGGTCGGAAATGGTTTTCTCATTGCCGGGAATGAAACGGGACGAGAGGATAACGGTGTCCCCCTGTTCCAGCTTGATCTGTTTATGATCGTCCATGGCGATACGCGTGAGG
>JBGPID010000073.1:0-10789 GCA_041484725.1 Geobacteraceae bacterium
CTGCGCCCGGCGGTTTCCGCCCTCTTCCGCTCCGTTGCCAATGTCTACGGCAACAGCGCGATCGGCGTTCTCCTCACCGGCATGGGGAGAGACGGCGTTGATGATTTGCTTCTTATGAAGGAAAAAGGGGCCGTCACCATCGTTCAGGACCAGGCGAGCTCCGTGATCTACGGCATGCCCGCGGAAGCGCTAAAGCTGGGAGCTGCCGTTTACACGCTTCCTCCCGGAAAAATCGCCGCCATGCTGGTAGCGGCCAGCCGCCAGCCGGCGGGTTTATAATACAGACGATACCTTACAGGAGCTTATACATGGAGAATCCGACTAAAGAAAGCGGGGCTGCAGCCGGGGATATCCTCATCGTCGAAGACAGCCAGACCCAGGCCGCCCAGTTGCAATATATTCTGGAAAGGCACGGTTTTCCCGTGTCGGTTGCCGCCAACGGCAGGGAAGCGCTGGCCATGATGGCCGGGGGAAAACCTGCCCTCCTCATCAGCGACATCATCATGCCGGAAATGGACGGCTTTGAACTTTGCCGCAGGATAAAGGCAGGCGAGGAGACCAGGGATATCCCCGTAATTCTCCTGACCTCCCTCTCCGACCCCCAGGACGTCATCAAGGGGCTGGCCTGCGGCGCGGACAACTTCATCACCAAGCCCTATGACGAGGATTACCTGCTGGCGCGCATCAGGCATATGCGGGAGAACCGGCATCAGCGCCGGAGCCATGATTTTCCGGTTGAGATGGAAGTGCCGTTCGCCGGGGAGAAATACTCGATCACATCAGACTGCAGGCAGGTACTCGATTTCCTTCTCTCCACCTACGAAACGGCCATTCAGAAAAACCGCGAGCTTATCAGGGCGCGGGATGAACTGAACGCAAGCAAAGAACAGTTGGAGACCGCCAACAGGGAACTGGAGACCTTCAGCTACACGGTATCCCACGACCTCCGCTCCCCCCTGACCAACATCCACGGTTTTTGTCAGCTGCTGCTCGGGATGTACGGCAACAGACTGGACGAGGAGTGTCTGGGCTTCATCCGTGAAATCTTCGCGGAATCGCAAAGGATGGACCAGCTCATCGGCACCATCCTGAATTTCTCCAGCCTGAACCGCAGCGAAATAAACCGGACCATAGTCGATCTCAGCGAAATGGCGCATGGGATAGCCGCCGGTTTTCGCCTTAGTCAGCCCGAGCGCCGGGTAACATTCAGGATTGAGGAGGGGATTACGGCCAACGGGGATGCCCGGCTGCTCAAGGTGGTCATGGAGAATCTCCTCGGCAATGCCTGGAAGTATACCGGCAAGAAGGAAACACCGGTCATCGAATTCGGCACGAGGGAGTTTGAGGGCAGGCCGGCATGCTTCGTCCGCGACAACGGGGCAGGTTTCGATATGGCAAAGGCCGGGCAGATCTTCACTCCTTTCCAGCGTCTTCACGATCAGGCGGAGTTCGCAGGGTTCGGCATCGGTCTCGCTTCGGTCCAGCGCATCATCCAGCGCCATGGCGGGCGGATATGGGCCGCAGGGGAACCGGACAAGGGGGCGACTTTCTACTTCACCCTGAAATAAGGCCAAAGGCAAAGGCTTAACACTCCGTTTCCCACCCGAGCTCCGGGTGTCGAACCTTGTCAACTAACCGCGTAATAATTCGCCGGCCTGCATTCAACCGGAACCCGCAATAGTTCCTTGACAGATAATGGTTATCATCTGATACACTTTTCGCATGGACCAGCGGATCATCATGCACATAGACATGAACGCCTTCTTTGCGTCCGTCGAGCAGCAGAACAACCCGGCGCTCCGGGGGAAGCCGATTGCCGTCATCGGCTCGGCCAAGCGGACGGTCATCACCACCGCCTCATACGAGGCAAGGGCCTTCGGCGTCAAGACCGGCATGAACGTCTGGCAGGCGCGACAGAAGTGCCCGCAGATCATCCTGGTTGTCGGCGACAACCGGAAGTACACATGGACATCGTCACAGATCTTCAGGATGATGCTGCAATTCACGCCACTGGTTGAGGTTTTTTCCATCGACGAGGCCTTTCTCGACGTTACCGGCTCCATGGGGCTGTTCGGCACTCCGGAACGGATCGCCTTTCTCCTTAAGGCGCAGATTCGACACCACTTCGGCATCACCTGCTCAATCGGCATCGCCCCGAACAAGCTGCTGGCCAAGCTTGCCTCCGAGATGAAGAAACCGGACGGGCTGACAATCATCCGGCCGGACGAAGTTTCCCGGGCGCTGGAGACGATTCCGGCCAGGGACCTCTGCGGGATCGGCTCTCAAACGGCGCGCCAGCTCGACCTCTACGGGATCAGGAGCTGCGGCGACCTGGGACGGTTCCCGGTGGAACTCCTGAAGAAGAGGTTCGGCATCATCGGTGAAAGGCTGCAGCAGATGGGAAAGGGGCTGGACGATTCCCCCGTCATCCCGGCGGAGGAAACGGAAGAGGTAAAGTCGGTCGGCCACAGCATGACCCTGGAAAAGGACATCGAGGGGCGCAGGGAGATCCTTAAATTCCTTCTCCAGCTTTCGGAAATGGTCGGCCGGCGGGCGCGGCGCTACAATGTATGGGGGAAGACAATAACGCTCTCTATCCGCTATGCGGATTTCGATACGTGGGTGGGAAAGCAGGAGACCCTCAGGGAGTACATAAACCGGAGCGATGATATCTACAAGGCCGTGGTTGCCATTCTGGACAGCCTGGTGCTCCCGCAGCCGGTGCGGCTCCTGGGGGTGCGGTTGAGCAACCTTTGCTACGGGTCGAACCAGTTGCCGCTCTTCCCGGAGGAGCGGAAAAGGATGCAGCTGGTCAATGCCCTGGACGAGGTGAATGACCGCTTCGGCGATTTCACGGTTACATTCGCCAGCCTGCTGGACGGGAATAAGGCGAAAGAGAAAGGAAGTCATGTAATCTCACCGGCCTGGAGGCCGGCGGGGATTCGCAATATCGACGTAAAATAAGGTCCATTCATAATGAAGTTGAAAAGCAGCTAAGAACCTTTAAAACTGATTTTTGCCACGGATAAAAGCGGATAACTGCGGATGTAAGACTTTAAGACCATTGTTTTTGACTGCCATCCGATTTTATCCGCTTTTATCTGTGGCTGAATAACAGGTTTTTGCGGCGATCGCGGGAAAGCCCGGAGCGTATCTGCATATTTTCAACGTTGCTGCAAAAATGCCTTGTAATTCTGCAATAATGGGGTAATAAAAGAGCTCTGTCATCGGCATGGGATAACCAACTGCATCCCTTTGCCGTTTCCCACAAAAGAAAAAAAGGTGAGCCATGCATATTCTGGACGGCAAGAAGTGCGCAGAGAGCCTGATCGCTGACATCGCGAAGAAGGTGGCCGGCTACGTGGAATCGGGCCTGCGTAAACCGCACATGACCATCATCCATGTCGGCGAGCATCCACCGAGCGAATCGTACGTCAAGTCCAAGATCACCACCAGCGGACTGGCCGGATTCGAGAGCAACCTGATCCGGTTTCCCGAGACGGTCCGGGAAGGGGAGCTGATCGACAGGATCCGGGCAGTGAACGACGACCCGACGACCGACGGGCTTATCGTCCAGTTGCCGCTGCCGAAACAGATCAACCAGCAGCATATCATCAACGCCATCTCCCCGGAGAAGGATATAGACGGTTTCCACCCGACGAATTTCGGACGCATGACCCTCGGCCAGAAGGCGTACAGGCCGGCGACCGCCTACGGCATCTGCAAACTGCTGCAGTTTTACGGCGTAACGGTCAGGGGAAAGCATTGCGTGGTCATCGGCAGGTCGAACATCGTCGGCAAGCCTATCTCCATCATGCTCTCCAACGACTTCGACATCGGCAATGCCACGGTCACCCTGACCCACATCGAGACCCCCCGGGAACTGCTGCTGGACGAGACGCGCCGGGCCGATATCGTGATTGTGGCGGTGGGTATTCCCGGTTTCATCACAGCGGAAATGGTGAAGGAGGGGGTGGTGCTGATCGACGTGGGGATCAACCGGCTGGAGAGCGGCAAGATCGTCGGGGATGTGGATTTTACGGGGGTCGAAGCGAAATGCTCGTGGATAACGCCGGTGCCGGGCGGCGTCGGCCGGATGACCGTTGCCGCCCTGATGATCAATACCCTGACGGCCTACCAGAACAATTTCAATCTGGCCTGAAGGAGGTAGTGAGAGTGGCCGATTTTGGGAAGTGCGTGAATGACGGAATTCATCCATAAAAATTATGATCTTCTGTTCTTGATTGCATCCTTCTGGCTTGTTCTCGGGGTGACCATAGCGATAGTCTATTGTCTCCGGAAACTGAAAGCCGTGCCGAAGATCGAGCAACGGGATATTCTCTTCCGCGAGTGGAGGGCCTCGGGAGCATCCCATCGGAGCTTTTTCACCCGGCTAGCCGGCGCCCGGAACTGCATGGTGGTGACGGTGACCAAAACCGAGCTGCACGTCTACATGATCTTTCCGTTCAACCTGATGTTCCTCCCCCGGATCACCGACCTGGAGCACCATATCCCGCTCGACCGGATCACGAATATAACGTCCAAAAAGGGATTCCTGAGGCGGAGAACTCTTATCGTGGATTTTTTCGGAGAGGATTGCGGGAAAAAGGAAATCGAGCTGACACTTAAGTCGCCGGACGATTTCCTGTCGGCCCTGGAGAAGGGCGAGCGGAAGCCCCTTTTCCTGCCGAAAGGGGAGTCGCTGGGTTTGTGACCGTCGTTCACAGCTTACGGGACGAAGCCATCAGGGTTATTTCTTTTCGGAGAGCACGTCATGGGGAAAGAGACACATTTCAAAACATTGAAACAATGCATTTAGTCTCATGTCGGTGTCTGACTCAGATACTATCCCCGAAGTTTGCTGACTACATGGACTTACGGACTAACGGCTGGATTAGCAATCGTAGAAGGGTCAACATCGCCGGATCTCGGAACTCTTTGAGGCCAATTGTCATTGTCATATGCCCTTGTTCAGGCTGGGCACGATAGGTACCGCACAGACGATCCCACCATGAGAGGTCGAAGCCGAAGTTGCTGTTCGTCTCACAGGGAATTATCGAATGATGGATCCTGTGCATGTCCGGCGTTACCACGACAAGCCGCAACCACCGATCCAGTGCTTGTGGAATCCGAATGTTTCCGTGATTGAACTGGGAAGAGGCGTTCAGAGCAACCTCGAAGATAACCACCGCCAGAGCAGGCGCTCCCAGCAGAGCCACTGCCGCCAGCTTGATCCCCATCGAAATAAGAATCTCCACGGGATGGAAGCGATTGCCGGTGGTGACGTCAATGTCCAGGTCGGTGTGGTGCATCCGGTGGAGACGCCAGAGGATCGGCAAAAAATGGAAAAGTACATGCTGGAGATAGATGACGAAGTCGAGGGCTACTAGAGCCAGGATGATTTTGATCCAGGACGGCAGGATGATGATGTTCAAGATGCCCCAGCCATGCTCCCGGGCCATGATCGACATAGCAGCGGGGAGAATCGGCAGAAAGAAACGCACCACTGCTGTATCGATAACCACCAGGGAAAGGTTGGTAACCCAGCGCCGCCGTTTGCTGTCGGTCAGCGCACGCCGGGGAGCAACGACTTCCCAGATGGCAATGACCATCAAGACGCCGAAAAAGAAGGCAAGTCGAGTTACGTTTTCTCCCGGCATCCCTTTTGTCCTTTTTCCCGGAACGGATCACTCATCGAACGTAAGACCAACCATCTTACATAGTGTCCATCCGGAAACACCGGATGAGACACTGTTAGTTTCCAATTTGGGAACTACTTAACTTTCCGCGTTTTCAGGCCGCACAGTGGGCAGCGCTTATCAGTGACAACCTGTCCGCATATCTCGCACCAGTAGCCGGGGGATTCCCTCTTCTCGCAGACCGGGCAGGCCTTCCGCTGATTGTCCCCACATGTGCATTTCACGCCGGACATTACCGTTTCCCCCTGTACACCAGTTGGCCCATCAATCGTTCTTTATTCTCAAGGGTAAATATAGGTGCCTACGCATTGGGGAATTGCATTTGTCTCATGTCTGGGTTTGACCCCGTTGACTCCTCCCACCAGGACACTAGGCGCCGAGTCGACGTGAGAAGCTCGACGGGACCAGCACGTCTTCTGCGGACAGATCGTGGATGGAGTTGTGCCCGAGTCCGAGCAGCGCGGAGTCGATCCCGCCGTGCAGAATGTCGAGGACGTTCTCGACGCCTGCCTGGCCGTTGGCGGCAAGGCCCCAAAGGTAGGCGCGTCCGATCATCACCGCTTTGGCCCCAAGAGCGAGGGCCTTGACGACGTCGCTGCCGCGCCGTACTCCTCCGTCAAGGAGGACCTCAATCCGGTCGCCAACGGCCTCGGCGATGGCAGGCAGTGCCCGGATGGTCGCGGGCGTGCCGTCGAGATTGTTGCCGCCGTGATTGGAGACCGAGATGGCTGTGACACCGGCATCGACTGCCCGCTTCGCGTCATCGACCCGCACTACCCCTTTGAGCATGAACGGGCCACCCCATTCGTTTCGCAGCCAGGAAACGTCGTCCCAGGTCGGCGGCGGCGTCTGCATCCACTTGCCGTACACGGCGAAGAAGGTTGGCGTGGGTTCGCCCGGTACCGCCATGTTGGGCACGGTCAGATCCGGAATGTGTCCACTGCGGGCGAAGTCCATCAGCCAGCGCGGGCGCCTGAGAACCTCGGGAGCGAAGTGCAGCATCGCTTTCAGGTCCATGCGCTCGGGGATGGAGGGGCTGCCCCAGTCCCGCCCTATGGAAAATGACCAGTCAAGCGTCGCTATTATGCCGACCGCCCCGGCGGCACGGGCCCGCTCGATTCGTCCTTTCATCTCCTCGCGGGTTCCGACCCAGTACATCTGGAAGAAGGTCCGCGGGTTGACCGCCACGACCTCCTCGATCGGCTTGCTGGCGAAACTGCTGAGTCCCATTGCGGTTCCTCTGGCCGCCGCGGCACGTGCCACGGCTACCTCGCCGTCGGGATGAACGGCCTGTACGCCTGTCGGTGATATCATCACCGGCAGTGAGATCGCCTGGCCCATCACCGTAGTGGCCTGGTCGCGCCGGCCCGACAGGCCAACCACGTGCGGGGCGAAGCCAAGCTCGGAGAACGCGGCAACATTGTCGTCAACAGTGAGTCCTTTCTCCGAACCGGCAACCAGAGCTCCATACACCGATGCCGGCAGGCGCCTCTTGGCGCGCCGCTGCGCCTCCGCCACCGTTTCGATCCATGCATTGGTCATCTCCAGGCTCCTTTCGTTTTGGAGTCGACCGGCGCCTCAGCACCGGCCGTGCCGTCCTGTTAGAAGGTTCACTCAGGCTATCCCCAGTTGCACACGGCGAAAAATTGTGCCGACTAATACCCGCTGGGAATCCCGGCTACTTCCCTTCCATCTAGTATGCAGCAGGAGGGGAGGTTTTGCCAGGGGCGCCCGAATGTTGAACCGGGTTAGGCACACCGGCCCAGTGAGTGAAGACGAAATCATTGTCGGCGACCGGTTTATGACAGCCGAAGCATTCCTGAACGAAGCCCGCATCCTTGCCGTACGGCTTGTAATTATCACCGACGAAGCGGGCGAATCCCCACCCCCCGGTCTTTTTGTATTTCCCGGAATCCTTGACCATAAACTCCACCTGAACGAATGCGGCGGGTAACTCGGCAACCGGAAACCTGGGATGCTTCGCGATATTCCAGGCGACCTTGGCGAAAATGGTCCCGTCAGGGAAGGGACGTTTCCCCTCGCGGAAGGCGCGAATGGCCGTTGGATTGCCGAGGACGACCCGGATGTGCCCCTTGTCCGACCGGTAGGACGGGGCGATCACCTGCCAGTCGCGATATCCCTCTATCAAGGCAATGCCGTTCGGCGCTACAGGCGGCCCTGCGGCAGTTGCAGCGGCGGTGATCGAGAGCGCCAGGAACAAACAGGACAGCAGAACTCTTTTCATCTCATCCTCCCTTGGTTTATTGGCTGTTTTTGCCCTAGGGTCTGGGGTCTACTATTACGAAGGTGAATAACAGTAAACTGGAAGTTAGTCGATTTCTTAAGAATGTCCCTTTAGGTGTTCTTAAGTCTTCATAAACTGCGCTACACCATCACGGAAAGACCAATCGATATCATGGTTTTCGGTTATTGTTATCAATACATTGGCTGGTGGAATTCCTGGATCAGCCGCTAGATTCTCCACCACTTTTTTGTAAAACGCCTGTTTTGATTCGTTTGAGCGGCCGGTACGCATCACTAAATGCATCATCACTCGGTCACCTTCACGGCTTTGAAGCTGTAAGCATTCCGAATCGAGCTGATGAATAATCTCGTAACGATCATCCAGTGGGAAGCCCATGGTTTCAATGACAGCAGAGTTGATGCCATCACCAACCGCTTTAATGTATGCGGGCGATTTGCCTGAAAGTATCGAGATGTTAACGAGCGGCATGCTCATCCTCCTTCGTGACTTTGTGGCTTTGTGTGAGATCAGGTTTTGTCTGTCTGGTCATGCACACTTTTACTCCGGACCTCTGCCGCGACAGTCGTCAAGGAACTGTTGCAGTATTCTTTCTTCGACCCCGGCCATGGAAGCTATCCGGGAGAGCTTTGCAAATGCCCATCTGCTTTCGCTTTCCGCCAGTAGTGTGCCGTCGCTGGCATGAATGGCTGACCGTACAACTGCATTATGCCCGTCGTGGCTGTTGATGCAGCCTTTCAGAAGTATTTCCGTGTTTGTCGGTACCGGCTTCAAGTAGCGGGTCGTCATATCACGGGTGAGTCCGAGCCGGCCGAGATGGGCAATCACCGCCCAGGCCGCCGTTTCATCCAGCAGGGTGGCGATGATTCCGCCGTGCACTAGGCCGTCAAACCCGCACAACCTGTCGGGAACAACGCATTCGGCAACGCACCCCTGTGCCGCGCGCCGGAACCGCAATTGCAGACCATAGGGGTTATTCGGAGAGCAGCCGAAGCAGTGACCCGGCCATTGCCCCAGGATTTCCCGTTGCTCCGTCTTCTCTCCGCTGCCGGCGCAGAACCCGTCTTCAGGCATCATTTACACTCTCCCGTCCGCTTCATCTTTACCATTGCGGCAAACCGCAGGGCAAATCTGGACATATCCATTATTTATTGTTAACGAACGGAAAATTAATTCCGTACCCATTTTTCTGACTTTCTATAAAAGTTGACGATAGTCACAGTGAAGCGCTTCGGCAAGTTTTCTTGCCCTCTCCTTGCCGATGCTCCTCTTGCCGTTTTCCATTTCACTTATGTGGTGCTGCGGGATGCCGGTCAATGCGGCGAGCTGTTTCTGGGTCAAGCCTTCCCGGTTGCGGTAGGCCCGCAGAGCCACTTCCTGTTCCCTGCCGATATACTCAGGAAATACTTCCGCAATGGAATAGGCGCGCTCTTCGACCGTTTCAAGGGATTCCGCGTACCGTCGCAGTTGAGGAACCTTACTGCGGTGAACGCGAAGGGTTATGGTTACAAACTCGTCAGTAGGGTGCATTTTCGTGTGTGCCCGCATATATAATCTCCACTGTTATGATACCGCGGTCTTCGGTCCAGACTGCAACATAGGTTGGATGCCCTTTTTTCAGATGACAGTGATGACGGTTATCGCCCAGCTTGGAGTAGTCGGGCCAGTCTCCTCGTACCGGACCGGACGCTTCGATGTCCTTGGCAAGCTGAAAGAGCAACTCCCGTATCTTTTCAGGGAGCTTGCTTTTCTGCTTACGTGCCTTTCCGGTGAAGGTGACAGTCCATGTCATGGGGAAATAATATACCTATACTGGGGATATTTCAAGGCCAATCTGGTGGGCATCATTTTCCGGCAAATCAGTGGTTGCGAAGAAGCGCTTCTCCTTGGTTCCTGAAGCGATTGGTGGTATAGTGACGGTTGCCTGATCCATAACATCCGAAAGGCAATGACCGCCGATGACCAAAAACCCGCACCCTTTCCAGAACCTTACCCCCGGCTTCATCATGGACGCGGTCGAGAGCCTGGGGTTTCGCTGCGATTGCCGGACCTCCCCCCTCAACAGTTACGAAAACCGCGTTTACCAGGTAGGCCTTGAGGAAGGTGAGCCGCTCATCGCCAAATTTTATCGCCCCGGACGCTGGAGCGACGCGCAGATAATCGAGGAACACCGTTTCTGCATCGAGCTGGCCGAACACGAACTGCCGGTGGTGGCGCCATGGATGAACGCCGCCTGCGAGACACTCTTTCAACACGGCGGATTTCGCTTTGCCCTCTATCCGCGTCAGGGGGGGCGCGCGCCGGAGTTCGACAACCTCGACAATCTGCCGATCCTCGGCCGGATGCTGGGCCGCATCCACCGCATCGGCAGCGTTAGGCCGTTTGCGCGTCGGCCGACTCTCGACAGCCGTAGTTTTGGCTTTGCCAGCGTGGAGCTGATCCGCGAGCGTTGCATCCCTGAAGAATACCGGGAGAGCTACACGGCGGTGACCGGCCAGCTGCTGCAGGAGATCGACGCCATCACGGCGGCGGCCGGCCCGCTCCGTTACATAAGGGTTCACGGCGACTGCCATGCCGGCAACATCCTGTGGCGCGACGGCGCCCCGCATTTTGTCGATTTCGACGACGCGCGCTTGGCCCCGGCGGTGCAGGATCTGTGGATGATGCTTTCCGGCGGGAGAGAGCGGCAAACCGCCCAGCTTGCAGCCCTGATCGAAGGATACAGCGAATTCAACGAGTTTCACCCGGCCGAGCTGCGCCTGATCGAACCGCTGCGCGCCCTGCGCATGCTCCATTACAGCGCCTGGCTGGCCCGCCGCTGGGAAGA
>JBGPID010000074.1:0-10625 GCA_041484725.1 Geobacteraceae bacterium
ATAACCCACGGTCGGCTCAGCACTTTCCGTTGTTCAATTTCCTTCAGCCAGTTCTGTAACCTTGGAATTAGAGGAGAATCTATCTTCATGCCCACCTTTGAAGATGCACGCAATATAATACTCAACAGCGTCACCCCCGTCGGCATTGAACGGGTGGCAATCCTCGATTCCCTGGGGAGGGTCATCACTGAGGAGATGGTCGCCCCCTGGGACATGCCCTGCTTCGACAATTCGGCCATGGACGGCTTTGCCGTGCGGGCCGCCGACTGTCTTGAGCCTGCTTCCCTGCAGATCACCGGTTATATACCCGCCGGATGGGCCGCAACAGCCCGGCTGGAAGCGGGCTGCGCCATCAGGATCATGACCGGCGCCCCCATCCCCTCCGGCTGCGATGCGGTTGTGCCTGTCGAGGAGACGGAGGAGTCGGACGGCCGGGTGCGGATCAAGGCAGGGGTGACGTCCCGGCAGCATATCCGCTTCAAGGGAGAGGACGTTTGCAGCGGTGAAACGATAATTCCCGCCGGAACCCTCATTCGCCCGCCGGAGATCAGCATGCTCGCCTCTTTCGGCAAGGCGTTTGTCCCGGTCTTTTGCAAGGCCCGGGTGGCCATCCTTTCCACGGGCGATGAACTGATCGAGCTAGGTGAGCCTCTTGAAGCGGGGAGGATAATCAACAGCAACGCCCTCTCCCTGGCGGCGTCGGTCATGGAGATCGGCGCGCTCCCGGTTATCCTCGGCATAGCCCGGGACAATCCCGAAAGCCACCGGGAGAAGATAGCCGAGGGGCTCAAGGCAGATGTCCTCATCACCTCCGCCGGGGTATCGGCGGGAGACCGGGACCTGGTACGGGAAATACTCGCCGAGCTGGGGGTGGAGCAGGTGTTCTGGCGGGTGGATATCAAGCCCGGCGGACCGACCGCCTTCGGCATGAAGGATGGGAAGCCGATCTTTTCCCTACCCGGCAACCCGGTCTCGACCATGGTGACCTTCGAGGAATTAGTAAGGCCCGCGCTTCTTAAGATGATGGGTCACAGCCGGGTGATAAAACCCTTCGTAAGAGCGGTCTTGCAGAGCCCTGCCCGTAAAAAGCCGGGCAAGATCAACTTCCTGCGGGTGCGGCTTACTTCAGAAAACGGCAGATATCTGGCATACAGTTCAGGCGACCAGAATACGGGGATTCTAAAGACCATGCTGATGGCCGACGCCATAGCCATGCTCCCCGCCGAACGCACCGAATTCTCTCCCGGCGAGGAGGTGGATGTGCACCTTCTCTCCGGCAATGTGGAGATGCTGGAGGGATAAAAACAGTGGACAGTAGACAGTAGACAGAGAATAGTTTTTCTGTTCACTGTTCACTGGTTACTGTTCACTATTCACTGTTCTTTCAAGGAGTTTTTATGTCATTCAACCATTTTGACGAGCGGGGAGAGGCGGTTATGGTCGATGTAAGCGCCAAGGAGCCGACCCTGCGCATTGCCCGGGCAACTGCCACGGTCTTTCTCCGGCCACAGACCCTGGCGGCCATCATTGGGGGAGGGATAAGCAAGGGAGACGTTCTCGCCGTGGCAAGACTCGCGGGGATTGCCGCCGCCAAAAAAACCCCCGAACTGATTCCCCTCTCCCACCCCCTTGCCATTCACCATGCAGCCGTGGCGTTCACAAACGACCGGGTGACCGGCAAGGTGGTCGTGGAGGCCACTGTCAAGGCCTTTGAGAGGACCGGGGTGGAGATGGAGGCGATGACCTCGGCAACGATTGCGGCCCTCACCATCTACGACATGTGCAAGGGAACGGACAAATCGATCAAAATCGGCGAGATCGCCCTCCTCTACAAAGAGGGGGGGAAAAGCGGGATTTACCAGAGGGAAGAATAATGAAGGCGGCCATACTGACAATGAGCGACAAGGGCGCAGGAGGCCTTCGGACGGACGCAAGCGGGCCGGCCCTGGAAAAATGGCTTGCCGATAGGGACGTCGCCACCCTCGAATACAAGATGATCCCGGATGACACGGAGATGATCGCCGCCACCCTTAGTGAGTGGAGCGACAGCGGCCGGTTCGACCTTATCCTCACCACCGGCGGCACCGGCGTCTCCCCCCGCGATTTGACCCCGGATGCAACGGTTCGGGTTCTGGATCGTTTGCTACCGGGCTTCGGCGAGGTGATGCGGATGAAGAGTCTGGAGAAGACCCCCCATGCCATCATCTCCCGCGCTGTTGCCGGAATCAGGGGGAAAACCCTCATCATCAACCTGCCGGGGAGCCCGAAAGGGGCAATAGAAAACCTGGAGGCCGTCTGGCCGGCAATCCCCCACGCCGTGGCGAAGATCCAGGGTGACCCGGGCGATTGCGCCCTTCCGGAGAGCGGACCATGACCGTTAAGGTAGTCGCATTTGTTGCAAAATCAAATACAGGGAAAACAACACTGCTGGAGCAGGTAATATGGGAATTAAAGAATCGGGGATATAAGGTCGGGGCAATCAAGCATGATGCCCATAGATTCGACATCGATCATCCCGGCAAAGATTCTCACCGGCTGACAGAAGCCGGGGCGGACACCATGCTGATCACTTCTCCGGAAAAGCTTGCTCTTATAAAGAAGCATGCGGCGGCGCCTCCTCTTGAAGAGCTGATTGCCACCTACTTTGCGGACGTGGACATCGTCCTGACCGAAGGCTTCAAGATGAGTTCTCTGCCCAAAATCGAAGTCCACAGACAAGAGCGGAGCCCGACTCTTCTCTGCCGCGGCGAACATCACGATCCCATGCTCGTGGCCGTAGCAAGCGATGAAGCCCTCAAATTGGATGTGCCGGTTCTTGATCTGAATGATATAAAAGGCGTAACTGATTTTGTTGAGCGCACCTTTCTCCTGTGAGTGTTGTTTGGGGCTGATTTCATAGTCAACAACCGGGAGAAGCACAAGCTACTTCACTTCCACATTGATCTGTTTAGGCCTGCTCTCTTCTCTCTTGGGGAGGACGATGGTGAGTACCCCCTTCTCGCAGGTCGCCCGGACATTTTCCCGGTCTATGGTGAGTGGAAGCGCGAAACTACGCTGGAATGAGCCGTAAAACCTTTCGATGCGATGGTAATTCTCCTTCTTGACCGTCTGGTCCTGTCTCCGTTCACCGCGCAGCATGAGGGTATTGTCCTCAATCTTTACCTGGATATCCTTCAAGTCCACGTCGGGAAGCTCGGCCTTGATGATCACTGAATTCTCGTCTTCATAGATGTCCACGGGAGGCTGCCATGCCCCCTCCCTGATATCTTCTCCGCTCTCCCGGTTCCAGGCGAGGTCGATAAGACGGTTCATCTGCTCCTGAATGGTGCGCAGGTCGCGGAACGGATTGTATCTGACTATAGCCATTTTGTTTCCTCCTTTTTCATCCGATTTCAGTTATAAAATAATTACGTTTTCGCCAAAGTCAAGGGGGGAAGAAACTGCCTGTTGACCGTTTCATCCCCCCCCCGCCTGTCGCCGGATTTTTATTCGTTTTCTCCTTGTTGCCGCTTTATTGTATGGTTATACCCGTTTTCCTTTCGGTATCTTATGTTTGAGTTTTTTTGAGCCATCGTAGAGCGTTTGCTTGTTAATTGACCGCTTTTCCTTCAAGTCCTTTTTTTCGTAATCGGTTGCAAGCAGTACTTCAGCTTCGTCGGCGATCTTTTCAATAACCTCTTCTTCCCGTTTTGTCATAAGGACTCCTCTTTTGGATAATGTCTTTTCATCCACCGGTCGTCAATTATTTACTGTCCAGGATGTCTCCTCCTTTCTCTATTTGAGAATATAATACCATATCACCGCCCGGAATCAACTGCATGCCTTGAATGAAATCTTTGTATGTCGAGTTGCAATCGGAATGGTCGGCCGGGGAGCGTATTCCCCTTGAACAGCGACCCGTTATCGGTTAATATGCCGTTATTCATTCCTTCTCCGGGGAATGAATAAAATCCAAATCACGAAATAGCAAATTCCAAACCATGTGGAAAATCAAATTTATGTATTTTTGCCATTTTGGAATCTGGAATTCGTTTTTTAGGGAGGTTTCTGATGCTTATCTACAAAGTTGTTGAAGTGGGCACGGTTTCCGAGGATATTCTGGAAGAGGTCCTCAACGAATGGACGGCCAAGGGGTGGCATTACGAAGGGATGCAGTTCACCATGCGGGAGTCGAGCAAGCGGCCAACCATGGCGTTCGTCACCTTTACCCGGGAAAAGGTAAAGTGACCATGGCGGGAAGACCCGTATTATACCTGATCGACGGCTCATCCTACATCTACCGGGCCTATTATGCCATCCGCCATCTCTCGTCCCCCAAGGGGTTTCCCACCAACGCCCTCTACGGCTTCACCCAGATGCTCCTCAAGGTGCTGAAAGAGCGGAGTCCCGACCATCTGGCCGTGGTCTTCGATGCGGGCCGCCGGACCTTTCGCAACGAGATCTACCCCGACTACAAGGCTAACCGGTCTGCCATGCCCGACGACCTGGCGCCGCAAATCGGCCCCATCAAGGAGATGGTCCGCGCCTTCAATATTCCGGCATTGCAACTGGAAGGGTATGAGGCGGACGACATCATCGGCACCATCGCCCGCGACTGCGAGGGAAAGGGGCTCGACGTGATGGTGGTGACCGGAGACAAGGACCTGATGCAGTGCGTCAGCGACCATGTAAGGCTGCTGGACACCATGAAGGAGAAAGAGAGCGGGGTTGCGGAGGTGGAGGAGCGCTTCGGCATTGGTCCCGAACGGGTGGTGGATATCCTCGGCCTGGCCGGCGACAGCTCCGACAATATCCCCGGCGTCCCCGGCATCGGCGAGAAGACCGCCATCAAACTGATCCAGGAGTATGGCTCCCTCGATTCCCTCCTGGAGCGGGCCGCTGAGGTTAAAGGGAAGAACGGCGAAAAGCTCCGTGAATTCGCAGACCAGGCCCGTCTCTCCCGGCAACTTGCCACCATCGACTGCCAGGTACCCATTGCTTACAATTTCGCCGATTTTATCCTCTCCCCTGCCGATAACCCGCGGCTGGCCGAGCTGTTCAAGGAGTACGGCTTCACCACGTTGATGAAAGAGCTGACAAGCACGGCGACCCTCAGTACCGCGGAATATCAGACCATCCTCTCCGAAGCCGGTCTGCTGGGGGTTCTGCGTCAGCTGGCCGCCGCCGACGCTTTCGCCGTGGACCTGGAGACGACCAGCCTCAACACTATGGAGGCGGATATCGTCGGTATCTCCGTGAGTTCAAGGGACCACGAGGCATTCTACATCCCGGTTGGGCACGCCTATCCGGACTCACCCGCGCAACTCGTCCGGGAGAAGGTCCTGCAAGAGCTGGCCCCCTTTCTGACCGACCCGGACAAACGCAAGGTCGGCCAGAACATCAAGTATGATTACCAAGTGCTGCGCCGGGCCGGGATCGAGATGGAGGGGCTCTGGTGCGACACCATGCTCGCCTCCTACCTCCTCAACCCGGTCCGCTCCAGCCAGGGGCTCGATTCCCTCGCCCTGGAGTTCCTCGACCACCGGATGATCTCCTTCGCGGAGGTGGCCGGCAAAGGTAAGGAACAGCTGAATTTCGCCCAAGTGCCGGTGGAAAAAGCCGCCGTCTATTCCTGCGAGGATGCGGACGCCACCTGGCTCCTTCACAGGCTATTCCTTCCCCGCCTGGCGGAAATGGGGATGGAGCGTCTCTTCTTCGATCTGGAGATGCCGCTCGTCAAGATACTCGCAGAGATGGAAATGGCAGGGGTGAAGCTCGATCTGCCGCTTCTGGAAAGCCTCTCCGCCGGTTTCGGCGGGCAACTGGCGGAGCTGGAGCGGGAGATCTACCGGCTGGCAGGGATGGAGTTCAACATCAACTCGCCGAAACAGCTGGGAGATGTTCTCTTCGAGAGGCTTAAGCTCACGGTCGGGAAGAAAACCAAAACCAAGAGCGGCTGGTCAACCAATGTGGATGAACTGGAACGACTGGCGGAGGAGCACGAGGTCGCCCGGCAGATCCTCAGCTACCGGACCCTCGCCAAGCTGAAATCGACCTATACAGACGCACTGCCGCGGCTGGTAGACAGCGACACCGGGCGCGTCCACACCTCCTATAACCAGGCAGTGACCAATACCGGCAGGCTTTCCTCTTCGGAACCGAACCTGCAGAACATCCCGGTCAGAAGCGAGGAAGGGCGCAAGATCAGGCGCGCCTTTATCGCCCCGGAGGGGAGCCTCCTCCTTTCCGCCGATTATTCCCAGATCGAGCTCCGCGTCCTTGCCCATCTCTCCGAAGACCGGGTTTTCTGCGACGCATTCGCCCGCGACGAGGACATCCATACCCGCACCGGAGCCGAGGTCTTCGGCCTCTTCCCGGAGATGGTGACCCCGGAGATGCGCCGCCAGGCGAAGACCATCAACTTCGGCGTCATCTACGGCCAGGGCGCCTTCAGCCTGGCCAGGCAGCTCGGGGTTGCGCGCAGGGTCGCCGAGGAGTTCATCGCCGGCTATAAAGAACGGCACAGCGGCGCCATGGCCTTCCTCGACGCCTGCGTGCATACGGCGGAGGAGAAGGGGTATGTCACCACCATTCTCGGACGCCGCCTCCCCATCCCCGACATAGGGAGCGCCAACGGCAACGTCCGCGCCTTTGCCCAGCGCAACGCCATCAACTATCCGATCCAGGGGTCCGCGGCCGACATTATAAAGCAGGCGATGGTGAACATCTTCGATAGGATCAGGCGGGAAGGTGTGAAATCGCGACTTATCATGCAGGTCCATGACGAACTGGTGTTCGAGGTGCCGGAGGAAGAGGCGGTCGTCATGGAAAAGCTGGTCCGGCACGGGATGGAGAACGCCGTTCCGCTCCGGGTGCCGCTCAAGGTCGATATCAACCATGGCCGCAACTGGAGCGAGGCCCACTAAAAAGCCGCTAGCAGCTAGCGGCTAGCTTTGGGCCGCCGGCATCTTTCCCCTCCAGATTTCGCTGATCCTCTCCGCGATCTGATCCGGGGTCATCGCGTCCGTGTCAATTTCGTAATGGGCGGCGCCCTTGTACTTGGGCATCCTTCGCTCCAGGACTTCCGCTACCTCTTCGGTAAAGGTCTTGCCCGAGGTGAGGGGGGGCCGCTGGGAGTCCCCCTGGATGCGGGCGACGATCGTATCCACCCTGGCCTTCAGCCAGAATATACAGGCGCTCTTCTTAAGAACCTCGATGTTCGCGGGCCGTTCGATGACCCCGCCGCCGGTATCTATGACAAGATTGTCAAGCCCTGCCAGTTCCCGGGCCTCAGCGGACTCCATGTCGCGAAATCGCGGCCAGCCGTATTTCTCCACTATTTCCGGGATCGGCATGCCGGCCCTTTCGACTATAGCCGCATCCATGCCGATATAGCGCATCCCCAAACGCGTGGCGAGGAGGGTTCCCACCACGCTCTTGCCCGTACCCCTATAACCGATCAGGACAATATTCATGATTTGAGCCGCTCCATCACCACCCTCCGCATCACCTCGACAGGTGCGTCAACACCAGTAAAATGCCCGAATTGCAGGACCGCCTGGTTTATGAACATCTCCACCCCGGAAATTACCTTGAGGCCGCGCAACCTGGCGTCGGCCAGGAGCCGCGTTTCAAGCGGGGTATATACCACATCGAAGACAACCTGCCCGGGCCGGAAAAGCCCGGCCGGAACGAGAGAGGCGTCTTCCTTGGGATGCATCCCGATCGGCGTGCAGTTGATGATTATGTCGCCCTGCTCCATCGCCCGGGCAAGAGAGTTGTCGGAAAGCTTTGCTGCTTCGATGCGCGCGCCCGTGCCGGCCTTCAGGTCAGCCGCCAATCCCTGCAGCATCTTCTCGTTGATGTCTAGAAGCGACAGCTTAGCGAGTCCGGTCTTCAGGGCAAGGGTAAAGGCTATCGCCCTTGCCGCACCACCCGCGCCCAGCATCAGGACATTTTTGCCGTCCATCCCCACCCCTGCATCGACAAAGGCCTTTAACGCCCCCGGCCCGTCGGTGCCCAGACCGATCAGCCGCCCTTTTTCATTAATGATCGTATTGATCGAACCGATGGCACGGTCCGCCTCGGCTATTTCATCCAGATAGAGCATCGCCTCGATCTTGTGGGGTATGGTGACACTCATGCCGCGAAAATTTTCCAGTGCCCGCATCCCCGCCAATGCACTCTTTACGTCCTCCACACGGAAAGCCACATAAACGAAATCCAGGTTCAGTGCATCGAACGCGGCGTTGTGCAGCGCCGGTGAAAGGGAGTGCGCGACCGGGTTGCCGATAACGGCGCAAATCCGGGTGCTGGTTCCGATTGATCTAGCATGTTTCATAAAATCTCCTTGAAGATTCCGCCATCGGAGTGGTCAATTCGTGGAACGATGAAAATCAGCCCTTCATCATCCATGCCTAATACGAGGAAATGAGCAAGACCGATGCCGTATTTCCATCCTTTTTTCCTCTATTGACCAAACATTTAGCTTGATGCCCGACACAACTAACCCCTTGTCTTATATCATGGATTATAATGAATATATATTATTTTGTTTACACTTTCCGTCGGTATTTTAGGTTAGCAAATGTAAACAGTGAAGAGTGGGACAATAAGCCCTGTAAGTAATGGCAGAGTTTTTCGTTTCCAAATGCATTTGAGAATAAAACCATCAAGCGGTATAATACATATGAGAAATAAGGTGATAAACGTTGATTTCAGGCAGAACGGAGACGAAAAGGTGAAAGAGTGGCTGGATTTCCGCCTCCGCCGGGAAGGGAGAGGGAATATGAAAAAGATAACTTTGAGAAGTTCGGGCATATGCATTATCAGCCTGATGCTGGTTTTCCTGCCGGTAATGGCGCTGGCGCAGACGGGGCAGGCAAAGGCGGTCCCGCCGCCGATCAGCCAACCCCTGGTGACCGAAGGTACTCTGGCGGTTAGCCTGGTGGCGGCGCTCGGAGTAAGTTCAACGACTGACGAAATCGAGGCAGAAAGCAATCTGGGTGACATCGGCATCGCTCCGCGTAACGGCTGGATCGCCGAATACCCGGTGACGCCGGACATAGTCGCAGAGGTGCAGCAATCGGTCGCAACTGCCGCCGATAACGAGCAGTTGTCGCTTAACCGGGACGAGGCTGTGAAGCGGTTCACTGCTACCGTTGCCGGCTTTGATCTGACGGTTCGTTCCTATACCGGGAGCGAGCCCGCAACCGACCAACCGGTCAGTTGTGAAAATTATCCGAATCCGGCAATGATCAATAATACGTACGGCACCGAAGGGCCGCCGATTGTCACGTACTTCTGTCCGCCCCCCGATTACTACTACCAGTACGACTGGGTACCCTATCCGTTCTGGTGGTCTGACTTCTGGTTCCCCGGTTTCTTCATCCTGCGGGATTTCGATCGACACGTGTTCGTCCACAAACATTTCAAGCGCTTCTCCAACCACTTCAACGACATCAGGCGACACCATGTGTTTCGGATCGATCCGGTGGAGAGATTCCATGGCAGAACCTTTGCGGGGATAGGGGTAAAGCAGTCGCGGGGTTTTATCGGCACCGGGGTGCCGCACAGTTCGCACTCCATTTTCAACGCGCCCCGAGCGGTTATGACAAATCGTGGAGCAGGAGGGACATCCATGGGTCGCGGGCCTAGCAGCGGTGGCGGCACGCATGGTAGCGTCAGCGGCGGTGGCGGCATGCATGGCGGTGGCGGGGGCGGTGGGAGAAGGTAGCCGGCATAGGTTTGACGCTGAAGCCGTTTAATCCAGAAAAGCATTTTCGCGCCAAGCTCGCCAAGAACGCGCTTGTGCGCCATAGCGCTTCAGGCCACCTCCGCCAAAGCAGCTTTAGCTGCGGCGGCCGGGCGCGCAGGCGCAAAGGAAGCCAAGCGTTTATCAGACTCTACCCTTTTACCCTATTGGTTTGGGTCTAATCTCCATAAGTATCTTATTTTCTTGGCGGCCTTTGCGCCTTTGCGCGCGATATTCCGAGTTTTGGTTGCGGCCTCGCCGCGGTGTGCTCTTCGTGGTGAATTTTTCTCTTACTTCAAAATCTCCTGCAACAATTTTTGCACCGGCTCCGGGTCCAGAAAGCCGACAACTTGATACTCTTTACCTTCGACACGCCGACCCTCGGGCAGCACGTCTTCCTTGGCAATGTCGCTCCGCATGGACTCCGAGGCTTCCAATTCTTTGGTATTCATCACTTTTTGCCAGACCGTTTGGCCCTGTCGGGATAGATACCAGTTTATGAAAACCTTGGCCGCGTTGGGATGCGCCGCCCGATTAAGCAGCGCCAAATTGCTGGCACTGCCTCCGCCTAACGTTCCACCTTCCTTGATGCGACCGGGAAGAATCACATCCACCGGGAGGCCTTGTCTATTCGCCTTGTCGATATCCCGGCATAAAAAACAGAGCGGGAATTTCCCTGTGGCCAACCAATTCGTTCCCTGGCGCCGGTCCCTGAAGAGAGTGATCTCCATTTCCGAGTAAAATCGCCGCACAAAGTCTGGGCCGATCCCGGGTCTGTGATAGAGATTCAAGAGCGTTGTCGGCGGCGCCGCTCCCCGCGGGTCCAGGGTCAAGAGCTTGCCCTTCCATTTCGGCCTCAAGAGATCCCAATAAGACGTGATCTCACCGGCAT
>JBGPID010000075.1:0-10604 GCA_041484725.1 Geobacteraceae bacterium
GGCTAACCGTCTACGGCGGCGTCAACGCCCCCTACATCTGGCTCAAGACCCCGCAGGGGCTGGCCTCCTGGGACTTCTTCGACAAGCTCCTGAACGAATGTCACGTGGTAGGCACCCCCGGCAGCGGTTTCGGCCCTTCCGGCGAAGGGTTCTTCCGCTTGTCGGCGTTCGCCAACCGCGAGAACGTGATTGAAGCGGTGGAGAGGATCAAGGGGAATCTGCAGTAAATTTCAGCGAATGACGATCAGTTACCCATTGGAATTGATTGACCATGTCAGGGAATGAGGATCATGTTCCCGGTTTTTGTCAGGATATACGCCTCCAGAGCAGTTTTGCGGCATTCGAGAACTTTGCGGATTTTTTCCGCAATCATCTCCTTTTCCGAACCGGCAAAAAACCGGCGGATGCATGCCGGCCAGTTCAGCGTTTGAATGTCCCGAAATTTCTTCAAGGTCCCTGTTGCAGCAGATGAGATGCACGTCCTCGTTCAAAAGAAAAAAATCCCTGGCAGGCTGTTAATCACCCCCTCGCTGAGTCTCTTGTCTCCCCGCAGATTCTCTTAAAGCCTCCTTCGCTTGGTAATGTCGTACATTATGGATACCTTTGCCGTCGTTCCGTCTTCATAAATAACCGGCACGTTCGAAACGTAGTTGATGCGGCCGTCTTCCGGGCCGGCAAGCTCCCGGCAGTGCGACTTGCCCGGCTGGATAATGCTGCTTGCACGGACCGGACATGCCAACTCCCTGCCGTGCAGCGCCTGCGCCGGTTCTTTACTGTTCATCCTTTCTCCTTGCATTGTTGGAACGGGCATGTGATGCATGCATCATTTTCCATGAAGCGTGTCGGCCGTCTTATGATTGCGACCCGGCATGACGGAACGAAAGGATACATTCCGGATTACCTGACGAGAGCGGGTCAGCAAAAAAATTGCACGGCCTATTGACAAATCAATTGATGGCGTTAGAATTCCACTAATTCTTGCCTATCCAGGCAAACTGATAACCTCGGTAACCATGGAAATCATGCAACATCTTGGCAAAACGGCCTGAATAATCAATATAAATGTATATATATTGATGCATAAATGATATTATTATGTGCTATAATAAAAACTAAAGAGATTATTTTTTTCAACATTATAGTATTTGACAATTTACATAATTTATCTTAGTCTGTTACCATTGCTAATGGAATAGTTTGTTGTCTTCGGGCTTTGATCAGGCATGGGGTACCCAAGAGTTCCACTAAAAACCGCTTTTCAGTGGTTTGTAACCACATATGCCGGAAGGAAGAAATTCAATTTGATATTTAAACCAAACTGATTGACACGTATTACTGCTGCGGATTAAGCGATACGAGGAATGCCTGTGAAAATGCACGTCATAATATTTTGTTTTGGCTATATTTTTCTCTTGTTCGCAGGCGAGGCGAAGAGTGACGCTTATCATGATTTGGGCCCCTCACACATCGATTCGAGCCAGATAGCCCTTGCCCAGGCAAACCATAAAAACGATTCGCTTGCTGGCAACACGATTAATTTTTTCCTGGTCCTGCCAAAAGTTCTTGTCCAGCTTTTCCCATCTTTTGCAACGGAAACAAACCACCCTTCATTTACCCTGATTAACAAATTCCCCTCGCGAGCCTCTCCGGCATAGCCACTCACTGAAACATCACCTGAGACTGACCTCGGCCATACAGAGGAGAGAGTCGCGCGTAATCACTATGGATCAGTGATGAAACGCCAGGATGCAGCAAGGGTTTCTTACCCTTAACCAACGCCGGCTAGTATCGGTCGAGTGCCACGACATCTGATTTCAAACTCTTCAGCAGAATGTATAGGTGTCTTCAGGTTCTGGCAGGCCACCAATTGAGGATAAATAAAGGTGATTTGCACTTCGAGGCTTCTGAAACCTTAAGTCAATAAATGAACAGGAGGTGTAGCTATGCAAGGGTATTGAATATTAACGGGAACTTTCATGCCTTTTACACAACGCCGACTCCTGAACCATCCACACTGTTTCTTTTGCTCTCTGGACTTACCGGGATTGGCGTGTTGAGAAAACAGCTATCATTTTAACGGAATTTAAGGCAGTAAAGGAGGATCCTATGGAGAGCAACAGCAACGCATTAATAAGCAAGGTGCTCAAAAGATGGTGGATGGCCGCAGTGGTTCTATCCATTACCTTCCTTTTCCAGGTGAATGCCCAGGCTCTCACCGTACAAGTCGTCAACGACAAAGGCTCGCCGATAACGACCGGTTTCCGCTGGCTGCTGGAAGAGGACAATTCATACCATGCGGTTCCGGGGGTAAATACCCCCAATGCGCCTTACAGCACTGCGGCAAATGCCAAGAACCCGAGCTACACCCTGGGGGTCAACATCCACAAGAGCCATGCCCCGACTGTCTGTTCAGGCGACACCAAGACTTCGTCGCATGTGACCATCGGCGCCGGTAACTGCCCGGGCTATACCCCAACCAAACGCTACATAGTTTCCGTGCTGCCGTGGCATACCTCAGCTCCCGGTACGGCGCCGAACGCCCAGACTGGGTATACCATGAGCGGGAGGGACGTTGATATCCGTCAGTCAAGCGTCAAGATAGTGGTGCACAACTTCCCGGTGCCCACCGCCCAGATCACCTGTCTGGTCTTCGAGGACAACCAGCCGATCAACGGCGCCTATGACCAGACCGCTGAGCACGGGTTAGGCAATTTCGAGCTGATCCTCAACGATCCGACCGGCAAAGTGATGCAGGATGCTTGGACCAACCCGGTCGGAACCACCTATAAGTATGCGTACACCTGTACAGCGCCGGCCTGCATTGGCCCTAACGTGCCTGCCGATGCCAGCGGGAACCCGCTTTCCCCGGAGCAGCAGCCCGTTTACCAGCGCGATCCCGTCTCCGGTCTGCCGATTGTTGATTTCCTGGGTGACGGTACCCTCACAACCTGTCCCGGCGGAACCGATACCTCAACCTACACCGCCTACCAAAGGGCTAACTGTATCGATCCCTATACCCTGACCCCCATGGCGGCGGGCGAGGCGGTCGTCAGGTATCTCTCCATGAACAAGTACACCATCGAGCCGGTCCCGCCTGTCAGCGGTGTGCAGTGCGGCTCCAGCGGTAACTCCACCAGTAACTGTTCCGACATGGTCCTGACCGCAACCCTTGAAGGGACCCGCGGAAACGATGCCTGGGTGCGGGCCGGAGAGCCCCGCTACAACATCACCCTCGGGCAGCTGAACTGGCTGGTGTTCTACGGATTCGTCCACAGCCCGATGAACACTTTGGCGAGCGGCGGCACGACCTCCACCATTACGGGGAAGGTGGTCTATGCCCACGATCAGCATCCTCCCTTTTCCCCGGGCTTGAGCCCCGGTCCCCCGGTCCCTAACGCCTATGTGGGGCTCAACAACCTGAACGGCAACGATGAGCAGGTCTACACGGCGCCGTGCGACCCGGCAACCGGGGCGTTCAGCATCCCGGGGGTGCCGCCCGGCTCCTATCAGCTGGTCATGTGGGACAAGCCGATCAACGCCATCATCGATTTCCGTACGATCACCGTCCCGACCGACGGCACAGCCGTTGACCTCGGCCCGGTGTCGGTATATGGCTGGTTCGGGACCTTCACCGGCAAGGTATTCATGGACACGGATGGGAACGGCTTCCCGAATACGGGAGAAGCGGGCATCCCTAACATCCCGGTCAATATGCGCTACACGGACGGTTCGCTATATGGGACTTCCCTTACGGGCGCCGACGGCTCCTACACCTTCCCCCAGTACTTCACCTGGTGGCGGTTCCTGGTGCACGAGGTCGATACCACCCGTTTCAAGACTACCGGCATGACCGCCGTGGTGGATGACGGCGGGGACCTTATCAACGCCTCCACTTATGATGGGACCGGCGAAAGCTACGCGGCGATGGGGATCAACCCCCAGATACAGCCGGGCGGGTTGCCCTACCGGACGGAAGCCGGCGACGTCTACACCGAGGCGGTGCAGCTCTTCCAGGACATGACCAGCCGGATAGACTGGGGCAAAGCCGCTTACGGCCCTGACGAAAACGGCGGCATCCGCGGGACTGTCAACTACGCCACGACCCGGACCGAGGAGGACCCCAAGACAAGCAAGATCGATCCCTGGGAACCGGCGGTGCCGAAGGTCACCCTGAAATTGTATAAGGCTGTTAATGACACCAGCCCGGTAACCAACCCCAATTTTGCCCTTAACGGAGGCTGGCGTCCCGATGGAAATGCTATCCAGATAACCACGTCGGACAGCTGGGACGACAACCATCCCACCGGCTGCGTGGGTGATAATGCCCTGTGGCCCATCCCTGAAATAGTTAACGGATTTGCCATTCCGTCATGCGCGGAAACAATGCGTAACTGGGATCAGATCCGTCCCGGCGTATTTGACGGCGCCTACCGCTTCGATTCCTACTGCCCGAACGGCAACCCCAACCCGAACAATCCCGGCCAGTGCCTCGCAGGCAACCCGGTGTCACCCATTCTTCCAGGCAATTACATTGTCCAGGTCGTTCCCCCCAAGGGGTACGAAGTCCTGAAATGGGGGGACAGGAATATCGAGTTCGGTGACCCGAAGATACCGTTCCTGGTGGAGCCCCCGCCGTGCGTAGGCAATCCCTACAATATTCCGGAGTTCCACACCCTCTTCCCGGACCAGCAGGTGCCGACCGACACGACACTTACCTATGGCGTCCCCTGGTCGCCCGGGATGAAGGCGCCCCTGTGCGATATGAAGTACATCGCTCTGAATCCCGGCGCCAATGCCGGTGTCGATTTCAATATCTTCACCTGGGTCCCGAAGGCGAGCCGTATCTGGGGCGCGGTGTGGAACGACCTGCTGCTCAATTTCGACCCGGCGACTCCGAACGCCAGCGGCAACTTCGGGGTTCCGTGGCTGCCGGTCGCGATCAAGGACTACAATGGGGTCGAGGTTGCAAGGTTCTACACAGACCAGTGGGGCCATTTCGACGGGCTCGTGCCGGCGAACTACGACATCGCCCCGCCGATCCCCCTGGGGCTGGTGCTGGCGATGTACACCATCAACCCCAACGATCCGGGCCCGATAGATCCGAGCACCGGCCTGGCATGTAATCCGGCCGTAACACCTGCACGTACCAGATGCATCACCGACCCGCACTTCAACCAGACCTACAGCCAGGAAGTGATCCGTGAGAACTGGGAGTTCTATGCCGGCAAGACTACCTTCATCGACACGATCGTAATCCCGGTAAGCGCCTTCCAGGGGAACGAAATCCCTCTCAACTGCAGTTATACCGACCATACCCCGGAAATAAAACAGGTCAGCAACGTGATCATTCCCCAGGCACCGAAAACCTTTAGAATAACCATAACCGCAGTCGGCAACATAACGGTTCCGAATCCGAACGGCACTACGCCGGCCACGGTTACCTGGGACCACGGCTTCGGCACGACAAAGGGGATAGTTACCGTGGGTGGCACTGCAGTCACGACCTCATGGTCCGCGGGAAGCATCAGCGCTACCATACCCACAGGGACTCTGGGCCAGCTTGTAGTGACCCGTGGTGACAACGGCCTCTCCACCACCGTGGGGGTTACACTCCATGGGGACAACGTTCCGGTTATAACCGTGACTCCGCCGGCCGCAAACTGCCAGGGTCTGGCATGCAGCGCAATCCAGCCGGCCATCGACAGCGCACCCAACGGTGCGATTATTCTGCTCAAGCCCGGCAGCTACCAGGAAAATGTTAACCTCTGGAAACCGGTGACCCTTCAGGGCTATGGCGCCCGTGTCACCATTCTCGACGGCACGGCCGCCCTCGGTAATTTCGCGCTGAAAGATAAACAATTCAACCAGCTCCAGACCCTGATCGGCACCGGTGCGATCGGGCTGGTGCCCAACCAGGCGTCGGACTTCACCCTCGAACAGGGGGCCGGAATCCTGGTGGCGGGGTGTGACTTCACCACTGTCGGTTCCTGCACCACACCGAACAACAACTTCTCCACGGGCCATGCCCAGATCGACGGCCTGACCATCACCGGCGCCACCGAGGCAGGTGGCGGGATACTGGTGAACGGCTTCGCGCCCAATCTGAAGATCACCAATAACGAGATCAACTTTAATCAGGGAAGCATCGGCGGTGGTATCCGTTTCGGTGAACCGGCCCTGGCGGGCACGGGCAACCCCAACGGCAGCTCCTTCAACCAGAACCCGCTCATTGACCACAACCGCATCGCCCAGAACGGCAGCCTCTTCAGCGGCGGCGGCGGCATCGCCATTTACGGCGGCACCGATAATTACCAGGTCACCAACAACATGATCTGCGGCAACCTGTCGACCGTTTACGGCGGCGGCATCGGCCACTTCGGCCTGAGCACTAACGGGTTGATCGCCTTCAACAAGGTAGTATCCAACGAGTCGGTTGACGAAGGGGGCGGGGTACATATCGGCGGCGAACCGCCGGCAGCTGCAACCGGGCTGACCATGGGCTCCGGCTCCGTTGTCGTGAATGCCAACCTGATCCAGGGGAACAAGGGCGGAGACGACGGCGGCGGTTTCAGGACCCTGAAGGTAAACGGCCTTGATGTCGCGAACAATCCGACGAACCCCAGCAACTGGTACGAGATCGACGTCTTCAACAACATGATCGTCAACAACTCCAGCGCCGACCATGGCGGCGGAATGTCCTTCGACGATACGGTGCGGCTGAACGTTGTCGGCAACACGGTCGCCAATAACGACAGCACCGCGACCGGCTCCGGCGCCTTCGGCGGTCCATGCACGGAAAACAGCCCGCTCGGCCAGACCTGCCCAGCAGCGGAGGCCATCGGCGGACTGACCACCTCGATACCGCAGGTCGCGGGGATCGCTTCCTTCGCGCACAGTTCCGCGCTGTTGACCGCTTTGCAGGCAACCGCATACTGTATCGCGAATTCTACCAACGTGCAGTGCTCCGTCTTCTCCAACCCGACCCTGGTTGACAACATCATCTGGCACAACCGCTCGTTCTACTGGGATGCCACCGCCAACAACAACCTGGGCGGCCTTCTGCCGAAGCCTGGCACCCCCTATTGGGACCTTGCGGTATACGATACACCGCAACTGATGAGCCCCACTTACTCCATCCTGACCGACGGTATAGGGGCAAACACAGCAGTGCCCCCCAACCTGATCGGCACGGACCCGCTCTTCCTCAGCCAGTACTTCAATGACTACCTGGCAACATCGAAAGGGGCGGCACTGGGGAACTTCGTGGTGGCGACCTTCACCCCGAACGGCATCCAGGGGAACTATCACATCCAGACAACGTCACCGGCGGTCGGCGCCGGCATCGCCTCGCCGCTGCTGACCACTGACTATGACGGCGACTCGCGGCTGGGGGGCCCGGTTGACATCGGAGCAGATCAGATAGCGCCATCGCCATTCAGCCTGACGGTTTCACTCAGTGATCTGAACTTCGACCCACAGCCGATACACACTACTTCGGCCGCACAACAGATCATCGTTACGAACAACACGGGCGCAGCGATCAACATCAGCCGCACGATTAGAGGCACCGGCGCGGCGATGTTCCATACCTTGATCGGCGCCGTTGCCTGGACCACGGGGACACGACCTGTCCCGGCAAACGGCAGCCTGACGATCGATGTCACCTTCGCGCCGACAACTGTCGGCAACAAGAGTGCGACCTTGACCATCCGCGCGACCGGTAAACCGTCAATCCCGATCTCCCTGACCGGGACCGGTATTTAAACTTAAGCGTCGAAGGCCGGATCAGCCGGGAAACCCAACGGCGGGTCCGGCCTCGAAAGGAGTGATACCATGAAAGTCCGCAGCATATTTCATTTAGCGGCAGTTCCGCTGCTCTTGCTGTCATTGACAGCTGGGACGGCAATGGCGGGGGTCAATTACCAGTGCCCGGCGAACGCGAACATACTGACGCAGAACGGTTCCATCGACGTAAAGAATCCCGCCGCTTCAACAGACCCCGGCTGCACGGATCCGACCTCAGCAACCTTCTTCGACACCTGCAAGCCTCTGATCGATCCGGTCACAGGCCAGCCGTCCGGCGCGACTACCCTCGCCGGCGTTGTCTGCAGGGCCATCACCTGCGGTGACGGTCACGTGCAAATGGCCGACGGCGCCGACACCTACATCTTCGGCTTCAGAGACGTGACCGGTGTCCCGGAGAGCCTGATCATGACCAGGGGAATGCCCATGGCCTCTAACGGCGTGCCGCTCGGTGGAGCTGAATTTTCGGCGCCCACCATGTTCGCCCGCGAAGGTCAGTCCCTTTACCTGACCCTCACCAATGCCGGGATGCGGGAACGCCCCGACCTCTTCGACGCCCACACGGTCCATTACCACGGTTTCCCCAATGCCGCGTCGGTGTTCGACGGCGAGCCGATGGCCTCCTTCGGCATCAACATGGGAGACAGCCTCACCTACTACTACAACAATATTTTCGCCGGCACCTACATGTGGCACTGCCACGTGGAGGCATCCGAGCATATGCAGATGGGGATGCTCGGCAACCTCTACATCCTGCCGGCCCAGGATGGACAATCCCATAATGGATTCAACAAGTTCGCCTACGATGATTGCGTGACCGGCAATCTCGACCCCATGTGCGGCTCAACAGGGTATGACGTCATGTACTTCCTCCAGGAGACCGCGTTCGATCCGGCGTTCCACCATGCGGACCATACCTACCAGAAGGTCCCCTTCGCCGATATGAACGACACCTACACCATGCTGAACGGCAGGGGCTATCCGGACACGGTCAATCCGAACCCGATTCTCAACGCGAACGGATTTCCCGCCCAGCCGATTCCCGCCATCCCCTTTACCATCAACGGCGATGGGTCCAAGTCCCCGCTGGCGATCACGCATGGGCAGAAGCTGATGATCCACCTTTCCAGCCTCTCGACCGTGGACTTTTCTACGGTAACCATACCCGGCATCCCGATGCGCATCGTGGGACAGGGCGCGCAGCTGCTCCGCGGACCGACCGGGGTCAACACCTCCTATGCAACCGGTTCCGTCACCCTGGGGGGTGGGGAGAGCGCGGATGTGCTCCTTGACACCACCAATGTTACGCCCGGCACCTATTTCCTCTATACCACTAATCTCAACAATCTGAGCAACAACACCGAGGATTTCGGCGGCATGATGACCGAAATCCTGGTGAATTAAGATGTTGCACAGGAGGAACGCTATGAATAAAAAACTTTCGACACGAGGATGCACGATCGTCCTGCTCCTGACGGCGCTTTTGGGAATATTTCCGGGCATCGCCGCCGCGACGATCATCGGCGCCCCCGGCGGCACGACATTCAACCTTTACGCCAAGGCGGACAACATCGCCACCGGCGACGGCGACAGCATGTACATGTGGGGTTATGCCTTGGGCAGCGGCGGCCGGATGCAGTATCCGGGGCCGACCATAATCGTCAACCAGAACGACGCCGTCACCATCAACCTCTATAACCAGCTCCCGCTGCCGGTATCCATCGTCTTTCCCGGCCAGGCGGTCACAGCTACGGGCGGCGCCCCGGGGCTCCTCACCATGGAGGCCCCGGCCGTGACCACGCTCGGCACAACCACCGGTCCGGTCACCTACACGTTCACCGCCTTACAGCCCGGCACCTACATCTATTACAGCGGCACCAGGCCCGACCTGGAAGTGGAGATGGGTATGGTCGGCACGATCATCGTCAGACCGAGCGGGTTCGCGGGCATGAGCCCCAAGCAGGTCTACAGCGACCCCTCCACCGCCTATGACAGGGAGTATCTGGTCCTGCTGACCGAGGCGGACCCGACGATGCATAAGCAGGTGGCCTTCGCCTCCGGGACAGTTGCGCAGATCCAGGCCAAGATCGCACAGATAGACACCACCACCCGTCGCGCGGTCGACTGGTTCATAAACGGACGGAACCTGCCGGATACCATGGCCGACGCCACCCCGGCAACCGATGGCTGGCTCCCTACCCAGCCCTACAACTGCATGCCCATGGCCCATCCGGCAGAGAAGGTGCTGATGCGGATGGTCAGCGCCGGCATGGATTTTCACCCCTTCCATACCCACGGCCAGAACCACCTGATTATCGCCCGTGATGGGAGACTCCTGACAACGGGCGGGAGCGTACCGGATCTGGCGGTCTCCGACTACACCACCACCTCCATCCCGGGGGAAACGGTTGACGCGATCTGGGGGCCATGGACCGGCGCGCAGTTGGGCTGGGACGTCTATGGTCACACCGACCCGACCGGTCAGGGGCTCACTGGAGCCAACTGCACGGCTCCACTTGCTCCCAACGAGTATCTTCCAGATCATTGCAAGCCGATACCGGTGGAGCTCCCCGCCGAGAGCAATATTACCTACGGCCCGTTTTCCATGTACGGCGGGACTCCCTACCTGGGCGTTCCGGCCGACAAGGCGCCTCTCAATCCGGGGTCTCAACCGGAACTGAACACCGTGGGCGCGCTGACATACATGTGGCACTCCCATTCCGAAAGGGAACTGACCACAAACGACATTTTCATTGGCGGCATGGGGACGATGATGATGATTGTGCCCGCAGACGTGACAA
>JBGPID010000076.1:0-10568 GCA_041484725.1 Geobacteraceae bacterium
AGCTGTTCCAAGAGTGCCGTGACGGGGAGTTGCCAGAAAGGGGACTCCGTTTTAACGGCGGGTGCAGGCATTATGGATTCCCTCCAACGTCTGGTTAAGAATGTCTGTCATTGTGAGCAAACAAAAAATTATATGGATAAGCTCATGCGCTAGTCCATTTCCAGTTGAGAATCTCCGGCATGTCTATGCCGTGCCTGGTGATGTACTCCTTGTGCTCGACGAGCCTGTCCTGCACCATCTGCTTCAGATAGGCCCCCCTGGTGCCCGGATGCGGCAGGCGGTCAATTACGTCCTGGACCAGATGAAAGCGGTCCATGTCGTTCAGGACTGTCATGTCGAAGGTGGTGGTTATCGTCCCCTCCTCCTTGTATCCCCGGACGTGCATGTTCTCGTGGTTGGTGCGCCGATAGGTCAGTCGGTGAATCAGCCAGGGGTAGCCATGGAAGGCAAAGACGATCGGCTTGTCTTTGGTAAACAGCGAATCGAAATCCTCATCGCTCAGCCCGTGCGGGTGCTCGATTTGAGGTTGGAGCTTCATCAGATCGACGACATTAATCACCCGGATTTTCAGATCGGGGAGATGCCGGCGGAGTATGGAAACGGCGGCCAGGACCTCCAGCGTGGGGACGTCGCCGCAGCAGGCCATCACCACGTCCGGCTCGGCATCCTGGTCGTTGCTGGCCCATTGCCAGATGCCGATTCCTTCCGTGCAATGCACGAGCGCGGCGTCCATGGAGAGCCACTGGGGGGCCTGGTACTTGCCTGCAACCACGACGTTGATGTAATGCCGGCTAGCCAGGCAATGATCAAAAACCGACAGCAGACAGTTGGCATCCGGAGGCAGATAAATGCGCACGACCTCCGCCTTCTTGTTTACCACATGATCGATGAAGCCGGGGTCCTGGTGGGTAAAGCCGTTGTGGGCCTGCTGCCAGACATGGGAGGCGAGCAGGTAGTTCAGTGAGGCGATCTTCCGCCGCCACGGCAATTTCGCTGCGACCTTCAGCCACTTGGCGTGCTGGTTGAGCATCGAATCGATTATATGAATGAACGCCTCGTAACAGTTGAAGAGCCCATGCCGTCCGGTAAGGAGATAACCCTCCAGCCAACCCTGGCACTGGTGCTCGCTCAACATCTCCATAACCCTGCCATAGGGCGCAAGGAATTCATCGTTTGCCGTTGTCGCGGCTTCCCACTGCCGCTTGGTGAATTCAAAAACGGCGTTCAACCGGTTGGAGAGGGTCTCATCGGGGCCGAATATCCGGAAATTGCGCTGGTCCTGGTTGAGCATGAGCACGTCGCGCAGGAACACTCCGAGCACGTGCGTGTCGGCGGCCTGAGCGGCGCCCGGCGCAGGCACACTCACCCCGTACAGGCGGAAGTCGGGCATGCGGAGATCACGCAACAGAAGCCCGCCATTGGCATGGGGGTTGGCGCCCATCCTGCGCTCGCCCTTGGGCGCCAGTTGGGCCAGTTCCGGGATGAGAGCGCCGCGCTCATCAAAGAGTTCCTCCGGCTTGTAGCCTTTCATCCACTCTTCAAGCTGTCCGAGATGGCCGGGATGACCGGCATCCACCAGGAGCGGCACCTGGTGCGCGCGGAAGGTCCCCTCGACCGGCAGGCCATCGACTTCCTTTGGTCCCGTCCACCCCTTGGGCGAGTTGAGGACGATCATTGGCCAACGCGGCCGGGTGGCGTCGTCTTTGTCTCGGGCGCTGCTCTGGATATGCCGGATCACGCAGATGGCCTCCTCCAGAACCGCGGCCATGAGTTGATGCATCTCCTCCGGGGTTTCCCCCTCCACAAAGTAAGGGGTCCAGCCGTAGCCGCGGAACAGTTGCTCCAGCTCCTCCCGGCTGATGCGGGCGAGGATGGTCGGGTTGGCGATTTTGTAGCCGTTTAAGTGCAGGATGGGGAGCACGGCTCCGTCGCTGATCGGGTTCAGGAATTTGTTGGAGTGCCATGCCGTGGCCAGCGGGCCTGTTTCTGCTTCGCCGTCGCCCACGACACAGGCGACGAGCAGGTCCGGATTGTCGAACACCGCCCCGAAGGCATGGCTGAGTGAATACCCCAGCTCCCCACCCTCGTGAATCGAACCCGGGCACTCCGGCGAGACATGACTGGGAATCCCTCCGGGGAAAGAGAACTGGGTGAACAGTTTTTTCAGTCCCGCCTCATCCTGACTTACGTCGGGATAAATCTCGCTGTAGGTCCCTTCCAGATAGGTGTTGGCCACCAGCGCCGGACCACCGTGTCCGGGACCGGAGATGTAGATCATATTCAGATCATATTTCTTGATTAACCGGTTCAGATGCACATAGATGAAGTTCTGTCCCGGCGTCGTCCCCCAGTGCCCCAAAAGCGTTGGCTTCACATGCGACTGCTGCAACGGCATCCGCAGCAAAGGATTGTCATAGAGGTAAATCTGCCCGACCGAGATGTAGTTGGCGGCGCGCCAATAGGCGTTCATCTTTCGCAGCAGATCGGGCGATAACGGCTTGGCCGCCTTATTCATCTTTTCAGTTCTCATGGCGATGTTCTCCTTAAGGAGTTGTAAATGGATAATATGGTCAAAATTGCGCTCAGAGATGAGATGCAAGATGCCCATGCTATTTGACGGGGCAGGCCGGCTTTAAGTGCGGACCGTCAGCTTTTTTTACCCGTCTGAATTTAACGGGCTCCCTGAAGAGATCGGTGTTCTTCGAGTTTTTCAGAAAGGACTCACGCAGCGCAGGTCCGGCCAGGTCACGTCCCACCACTGAGGTGTTCATCATGCGTATGGTCACCTCATCGCCAGTCAGGGTGACAGATGCAACCTGATAGGCCGGTTCGGTCTTCGCCAGAGGACCTTTGGAATCGCCGATCAACTGCAGCTGCACGCAGGAGATATCGCCGATTTTAAGCGGATAGGCCCTGAAGTACATACTTTCAGACCCTGTCTGATAATGGATCATGTATTCAGTGTCGGAATATTTCAGTGCGAGTATCCATTCTCCGGACGGTTTCGGTTCGTTCTTTTCAGGAGCAGGCTCCCAAAGTCCGAGTAATGCCTGGTCGATGGGGATATTCTGTTTTTCGGAGAGCGGCTCCTGGTATTCGCACGCCGCAACACAGAGCAGTAAGACGACAAGAAATAGCAGGCATTTTTTCATGTTTTTACCTCGCAGCCTGGCAGATTGGGCGTTTTAGAATCGAAAACCAGGACTGATCTTTATCTGCTAACGAACGAAAATATGATCTATCCCCATTTTCCCTCCACGCGACGCAGTCGCGTGAACGGCTCTGCGGATGACCTGAGAGCGAAGCGATACAGGTCGATTCGCATGTTCGGCATTAAATATCATCTGTAAATTTGCTATGTTCCACGTTTATGGATGACCCCAAATATAGCAAGCAAACTCAGTGTTATGAATCCGAGACCAACGATAACTATTACAAATATCGATGCTTTTTTTTCGCGTTCACCAAATCTAAAGCCCCACACTCGGTTCTGGAAATCAATGATCAGTGAAGCGAAGCTCTTGCGAAAGATCAACATCACGCAGCCTATAGCTATGAATGCTAAATTTTCCATAATCCGATTATGCTCTCAGAGTTCTCATCGGATGTTTGAATTGCCGAACGTTTAGCTCACCTGCTGCATTCCGGATCTTCGGTTGTAGAATAACACGTCCAAAGATGCTTAAGTAAGCCAGATTGTAAATAATATCAGCTTGTTCCACAATTGTTGTCCAAATATAGAATGCTCGAATAGCCGCTCTTCATTAGAAGGAAATCAGCCCGGTTCCTTAAGTTTCAGCAATGATTATAACACGGATGAAAATTAAAACGGAAAAGGCCACTCCATCAGCACTTGGCTTTCGGATACGGCCTTTTATCATCCCCCATGACTCCAAAGGTTAAGCATCGTGCGTTCCCCCGGGGAAAATAAACTGAACTAAATAATCGTGAGTTTCTTACTCAATAATCATGCGACCCGTCAACAAAAATACTTTCAAATCAGAACTCTTGAGCCCCCTGCCGATATGATCTCCAGGAACTGTTTGAGCATGGCCGCGGTGAGTCCCCAGATTCTATCGCCTTCATAGTCAACGCAATAGAGCGGTCGTGTGCGCCCCTGCCAGGTCCAGTCCCGGAGGTGAAAGATGCCGGGGGTGAGGAGAAAGCTTAAGGGGACCTCGATGATCCGTTCGATCTCCTCCGGGTTTATCCGCAACGGATGCCCCGCCGTGACAAAACCCACATAGGGGGTCACCAGGTAATTGTGAATGGAGAGGAAGTCGTCGATCACCCCAAGGATCTCCACATCCTCGGGGGCGATCCCCACCTCTTCGGATGTCTCACGCAGGGCGGTTTGTAGAGTGTCTCCGTCTTCAGGCTGAAAGACACCGCCGGGGAAAGATACCTCCCCGCGATGGTGAGTCAGGTTTTCGGCCCTCTTGGTGAAGAGGATATGGCAGACGCCGTTTTTCAGAAAGAGGGGGATGAGCACCGCGGAGGAGACAGGTCCCGGCGCCAGCGGCTGCCGTTTGTGGAGGGCCAGGGCTGTTCTGATTTGTTCTTTTATATCCATGGGGATAATCAGGTGTTTAGGCTGAAGACTGAAGACTGTCAGGAATAATCTCACTCTTCTCCCTTCAGCCTATCAACCTTAATTTTATTAAAGCACCGTTTCTTTCGCCAGCTTCTTCAACTCCGCGATGGTGGCGCTATAATCGGCGCTGCCGAACACGGCGCTGCCGGCCACGAAGACATCCGCCCCCGCACTGGAGATGCGGCCGATGTTCTCGATCTTCACGCCGCCGTCAACCTCCAGTTCCGTCTCCAGCCCCCGTTTGTCCAGGATACCGCGCAGGGCGTGGATCTTCGGGAGGCACGCCTCGATGAACGACTGTCCGCCGAAGCCCGGATTGACGGTCATGAGCAGCACAAGGTCGAGTTCATCGACCAGATAATCGAGTTGATGTAGCGGGGTTGCGGGGTTGAACGACACACCGGCCTTTTTGCCTAACGACTTGATGAGCTGCACGGTCCGGTGCAGATGATGGGTCGCCTCGGCATGGACTACGATGAAATCCGCCCCGGCCTCGGCAAACCCGGGAATGTAGAGATCAGGGTTTTCGATCATCAGGTGGACATCGAGGGGAAGGCTGGTCACCTTCCTGACCGCCTCCACCACCAAGGGGCCGATGGTGATGTTCGGCACGAAATGGCCGTCCATGACATCAATGTGGATATAGTCGGCGCCCGCCCTGTCCACGGCCCGCACTTCGTCCCCCAGCCGGGAGAAGTCGGCGGAAAGTATCGATGGCGCAATCTTTTTCATTTTTCAAACCTCCTGATTAATTACCACAGAGACTCAGAGACTTTGAGAAATTAACATGGGAAAATCTTTTGACAGCTAAGGTGCCACTGATCAAAGAGTAACAGGTTGTAACTACACAGGACTAATGCACAGACGCAATTCCCTGAATATTCTCACACTAAGACACAAAGCCACAAAGATTTTTTCTTCGTGCCTTAGTGTCTTCGTGTGAGGATCATATTTTATTGTCTTTTCCGCAGCCGTGCGGCAAAGAAGCCGTCCATACCGTGACGGTGCGGCCAGCTCCGGAGACAGCCCGTTTCCGTGAAGAGTTCCGCGTACGCGGGAAATAATGCCCTTAAGTCTTCTAACATAAAATCGGGCCGTTTTGAAAGAAAATCGGCGATAACCTCCTCATTTTCTTCGATGGTGGTCGAGCAGGTGGCGTAGAGGAGCGTGCCCCCCTCCTTGAGAAATCCGGCTGCGTTCTGGAGAATGGCCTTCTGGCGTCCGGCAAGCTCCTTGATATCGGCCGGCGTCTTCCACCACTTCCCCTCGGGATTGCGCCTGAGCACTCCGAGGCCCAAACAGGGGGCATCCACCAGGACCCTGTCGAAGCGGCCAGCCGCCAATGTATCGTTGCCACTGTCCGGCAGTTGCCCGGCCGCATTTATCGGCACGGTCCTGATGATGGTGATCCCGAGCCTTCGGGCGTTCTCCTCGATAAGTGCAAGCTTTCGCACGGCAGTGTCGCACGCCAGAATAGCGCCGCTGTTTTCCATGAGCTGGGCCAGGTGGGTTGCCTTCCCGCCGGGGGCGGCGCAGAGATCAAGCACCCGCTCACCAGGGCGCGGGGCGAGGAAAAGGGCGGCCAGTTGGGACGACTCATCCTGAATGGTGCAGAGCCCCTCCTGAAAGCTCGCAAGGGAGGCAAGAGGGGTGCGTGCGGTGATGTTCAGGCCGTCCGGCGAAAAGCGCGTTGCCACTGCAATTGCCCCTTCGCCGGCAAGCCTGGCAATAAGGGAATCCCGGCCAATGCTCAGGGTATTGGTCCTGAGTGTCAGTGGTGGCGGCTCACTCATGATCCTCGCCAAGGGTTCCGCCTCCGCCAGCCCCAGCTGCTCTATCCATTGCCTTATGATCCAGGGAGGATGGGAGTGGCGGGCGGCAAGGAAAGCGACCGGATCGCTCTGCTGATCGGGATAGTCGATCGCGTCCTTTTCCCGGTCGGCCGTGCGTAACACGGCATTGATGAAGCCTGCTGAGCGGGGCGCCAGGACCTTTGCCAGTTTGACCGTTTCGTTTACCGCAGCGGAAACCGGTATCCTGTCGAGGAACAGGGCTTGATACAGACCAAGGCGCAACAGGATGAGGACGATCCTCTCAAGCTTATCGACTTTCTGCCGGGAAAACCGGTTGATAATGTGGTCGAGGGTTCCCCGATGGCGCAGGACCCCGTAGACAAGTTCGGTCAGTAGGCCCCGATCCGGTCCCTGCAGTTCTCCCCCGGACAGCTCATAATCGATGAGGATATCCGCATAGGAGCGCTCCTTCTCGATCCGGAGCAGTATGTCAATGGCGGCGCGGCGGGGATTGGCGGTGCTCACACATTACTCCTATAAACCTGAATAAATGCGGATATCACACAAAGCCACAAAGACACAAAGTAAAACAAAAGATTATCTGTGATTCGTCTGAACACCATTTGGTGAATGGCTCTTTCTCGACCAAACATTGAATTCTTTGTGTCTTCGTGTCTTTGTGTGAGTCAACTGTTTTTCCCAGGATAAAACAAAAGCAGCGCAGGCCCCAATACCTGCGCTACTTGACATGGTGTATGAAGCGTTTAACTCAGCCAATTTTCCCGTATGCCATCTCTTCCAGCCTGCGGACCCGCTCCTCCAAGGGGGGATGGGTGGAAAAAAGCGACATGAGGCCGCCGCCGGTCAGGGGATTGACGATGAACATGTGCGCCGTGGCCGCATTGGCCTGCATAGGTATCTGCTGGTTGGCCATCTGCAGCTTTTTCAGGGCATTGGCGAGGTAAAGGGGATTGCCGGTCACCTGGGCACCCCCCTTGTCGGCCTCGTATTCCCGGGCGCGGGAAATGGCCATCTGGATCAGCATGGCGGCGATCGGGGCGACGATCGCCATGATCAGCATGCCGAAGACACCCCCTCCTTCGTCGTCACTGTCGCGACCGCCGCCGAAAAAAGCCGCCCACTGGGCCATGTGGGCCAGGTAGGTGACCGCTCCGGCGATGGTGGCGGCAATGGAAGAGATCAGGATGTCGCGGTGCTTTACATGGGAGAGCTCGTGCGCCATGACCCCCATCAGCTCATCGCGGGTAAGGATGCGCAGGATGCCGCTGGTTGCCGCTACGGCGGCGTGTTCGGGATTTCTCCCGGTGGCGAAGGCGTTAGGGGTTTCCGAGGAGATGATGTAGACCCGCGGCATCGGGATTGCGGCCTGGATTGCAAGTTGCCGGACCAGCCCGAAAAAATCTGGATACTCCGCCTCGGTCACCTCCTGGGCACGGTACATGGCCAGGACGATCTTGTCGGAGAACCAGTAGGAGACGAAATTCATCACCCCGGCCATCACCAGGGCAAAGGTCATCCCGGTTCTCCCGCCGATTGCTCCCCCGGCCAGCACCAGCAGCACAGTCAACAGGGCCATCAGGAAAGTCGTGCGTAATGCGTTCATATTTGTGCCTCGTTACCATTTTGAATAAAGGTAATTTTATCTGTTTTCAGTATAATCATTGCCTGCTGAAACTGCAAGGGGGAAGAAAGGGGCATTTGCGAGAAGAAGTTTTCCAGGCCTGAAGCCGTGCAGGGAGGGCAAACAGCATCATTTTCCGCCCACGCGAACAGGATGGTTTATCCGTTGCCTGCCGAATCCTTTGGCCTGGCAAGCGACATGGTAATCCTGGAAACACAAACCAGTTTTTCCTGATCGTCATGAATCCTTATATCCCAGACCTGCGAGGTTTTGCCCACGTGCAGCGGACGGGCTGTTCCGGTCACATGCCCTGAACTGACAGGCCGGATATGGTTTGCGTTGATCTCCTGGCCGACAAAGAATACCCGCGGGAAGTCGTATACCATACAGGCAGCGCAACTGCCGACGGTTTCGGCCAGAGCAACCGAGGCGCCGCCGTGCAGTATCCCGAAAGGCTGCATGGTCCGCTGGTCTACCGGCATCCGGGCTTTGAGAAAGTCCTCGCCGATCTCGATGAATTCTATCCCGATATGGGAAAGGAGATTGCCAATGGCAAGGTTATTCAGCTCTTCCAATGTATATTCGCGAAACCAGATCGCCACTATTCATCCTCTTTTCTTTTACTGTAGAACCCGATCAGAAAATCGGCATCCATGGGTGAAAGATCAAACTTAAAGATAGCTTCCTGGACGAGTGGCTGGACGGGCTGGTCGGGGTCCTCCTGGAGGTTGGCGGACACCCATTTGACCGCGCGTCTCAAGTCTTCTCCCTTCGGTAATACCTCAGACATGGATATTTACTCCTCTGGCGTTGGATTTGCTCAAGCAAGCTATTAAATTTGCAGATTTGTCCCTTAAGTTGCTTACTTCTGGAAATATGCCTCTGTTCAGCGAGAGCCGCGCATCAGACACAATTAATGTACATTTATTGCACTTTTCATATCTTATGTCAAAGGAAAAACACCAAGAAAACAGGCAGATAGTTGTAACTGCTCAGGTGTTGAAGCTGAAGGCTGAAGGCAGAAGTATAATAATCGTTGCGCATGATTTATTTCGGGTGCTCTTCAGCCTAGCCCCTCTGTCAGGGAACCGTGGTGCCCCCCTTGACTAATTGGAGAGGCGCAGTAGGATAAATGACAGAAGCCATGAAAGAATCGTGCTGCATGTTGGGCATGTGCGAAGAGGAAGGTTCGATAAAGTTTTATCAACCTGAATCTGAACCTGATTGCAAAAAGGAGGAAGCGCTATGATAACCTGGGAATCGGAGATGACGCAGGCTCTGGAGCGCGGATTGGCAGAGAAAAAGCCGATCCTGCTCGATTTTTTCAACCCCGGCTGAATCGGCTGCAAACAGATGGGTGCGGTTACGTATCCCGATAACAAGGTGGCCGATTTCATCATGCAGAGGATGGTGCCGCTCCAGGTGCTGGCGGATAAACCGCTGGCTGATGAATTCAGGGTCAAGTGGACCCCCACCATTATTGTCCTAGATTATTACGGAAAGGAGCATCATCGGACCGTCGGCTTTTTCCCACCCGAAGAGTTCATCCCCAGTCTGTTGCTCGGCATGGGCAAGGTCATTTTCGATACCGACAACTTTGGCGACGCCATTCTGCACTTCGACCGGCTGCTGGCGGACTTTCCGAAAAGCGGCGCCGCTCCGGAAGCGATCTTTCTCAGTGGGGTCAGCAAATACAAGAGCAGCCACGACGCCAAACCGCTCAAGGAGGCCTATGAGAAGCTCAAGGCCGAATACCCGCAGAGTGAATGGACCATGCGGGCACAGCCTTACAGCCTGCTGTGAGTTGTGGCGGAAGATAAGTCGTAAGCAAAAAAAGAGGGGGGCTTTCAATGCCCTCTTTTTTGTGGTAAATCTTTATAGTGGGAAAGCAGTTTCGCGAGTTAATGTCGTTATTTGGATTATGGCTCCCGATAGGGCCGGGAGGAGACTTTTTGGACGATATCCTGTGGGGCGCCATCATAGCCGTAGTCGTCATTCTGGCTCTCGTTTCGGCCTGCCACGCACTTCTCTTCAAGCGCGACCCGCGTGCTGCACTGGGGTGGATAGTCACCTGCCTCACCATCCCGATCATCGGACCCTTTCTCTACTGGAGCGCCGGGATCAACAGGATCCGTCTGAGGGCGCGGCAGTGGCACGATAGCGGCCGCCGCCTGGCGGGGTGGGATAATTTCCCCGGCAGGGAGGAGGAAGCGGCTATATCTTACCCTTCGGGAGCGGAGCATCTGGCCGAGCTGCGCAAACTGGCCGACCGGGTGGTAAGTTCCCCTCTCGTTGCCGGAAACCGTCTGACCCCCCTGGCAAACGGCGATAACGCCTATCCGGCCATGCTGGGGGCAATCGATGCCGCGAGCCACTCGATCACCCTGAGCACTTACATCTTCGACGGCGATGCAGTGGGGCGCCTTTTCGTGGCGGCGCTGAAGAAGGCCGCCGACCGGGGGGTGGAGGTAAGGGTGATCATCGATGCCCTCGGCGAGAAGTATTCATGGCCCACCGCCCGCCGGCTGCTGAAGGGTTC
>JBGPID010000077.1:0-10386 GCA_041484725.1 Geobacteraceae bacterium
ATTGCGACCTTCGGTTTTACCGCCATATTCGCACCCCCGTGTACTGCACTGTAGTTTCCGGCTAGCGCCGCTTTTTTTGATTTAAAGGCTGGTAATTACCCCATCACTCTCCCGGCATTCATGAGGCCATGGCGCATTTCCCGATATTAACCGGCCCGAGATGGGAGATCTCGTTTCTCATGTTTTCGATTTCCATCGGGATCTTATTGCCGTCCGGATCGATGGAGAAAACCATCCGCACCCGTTCGGGCTCTATGCCGAAGGAGGTGAGGACCTTCTTTATGAGAAGGATCTTCTTCCCAGTCTGGTAATTGCCGTCCTGGAAATGGCATTCACCCTGGTTGCATCCAAGAATCAGCACTCCGTCCGCCCCCTCTTTGAGGGCGGTGAGGATATGGGTGGAATCCACTTTGCCGCTGCATGTGACAGGGACCAGGTTTTTCACGATGGCATTGATCTCTTTTTTGTCATCCAGGTATCCCCAGCCGAAATTGCATTTGAAACAGAGAATTTTTGGACTGTATTCTTCCATGGAGAACATCCTTTCTCGTCTAAAGATTACAGAGCTGCAAGCGCTCCGGTGTATTTCGTTTCGAGGTCGCAACCGATAAGTTCCCTTGCAAGGGTGGGACAGGCGACAACGCACATACCGCATGCCTTGCACAGGAACATGTCCGTAGTGGATTTGACCTTGTTGTTCGCGACGTGTTTCATCTGTGCCGAATCGTAGTAGCATATGGATGTGCAGATTCCGCAGCCGCTGCAGCGCTCTTCATGCACGGTCACCGTCGGGAGCTCATCCTGAATCCCGATGGAGATGCAGGCCTTGCAGGAAATGCAGGGGCCGCAGGTGAGGCATCTCTTTGCCTCTTCCCTGGCCTCTGTAAGGGTGAATCCCCGCTCAAAGAGCTGGAAGTGCATCCTCTTTTCCGGTGGAATCCAGACAACGTCCGGCTCGTGTTTATAATGACGGCTCGCGGGGATTTCCTGCGCCTCGAAGGCCCTGATTCTCCCCTCGTGCATATCGAGGCCCCGCAGATAGCGCTCTATGGATTCGGCTGCGAAGATTCCGTCCCGCATAGCTTCCACCATGAAGCCGATCTTTCTCACATCTCCGCCAATGTAAATCCATTCCATGGTTTTGCTCTGGAGGGTGAGCGGATCCACAGCCAGGCGCCCTTTCTCATCAAGCAGCCCCTCTTTCTCCAATGCGAGCTTGTCCGGCCCCTGGCCGACGGTAATGATAAGCACATCGCCATCAATGAACATGGTGTCGTCCGGATCGAATTTCGGATTGAATCCGGCATCGTCGAAGACCCTGGTGCAGAGAGGGCTTTCGATCTTCCTGAATATTCCGCTTTCTCCGTGGATCTTCCTGACCCCTCGTGAGTAATGGATCTGGATCCCTTCTTCCCATGCACCTTTAATTTCTTCATGGTCGGCTGGTATGCCGTCCCTGCTCGATTTGTTTTCACATTCCAGGCAGACCACGGAGACATCCCCGCCCAGCCTGCGCGCCGTTCTCGCAACGTCGAAGGCGACATTGCCCCCTCCTATGACAACGACCTTCTGTCCGCTGAAATAATCCCTGCCGAGGTTTCCATGGCTGACCTCGTAAAGGAAGTCATGCCCGTACATGACACCGGAGAGATCCTGCCCTTCAAGCGGTTCCTTGCCGAAGGTGAGTATCCGGGGGGTCGGGGTCCCCCTGCACATGAAGATCGCCTTGTACCCCTCGTTCTTCAATTTATCGAGGGTCAGTTTCCCGTCGCCGATCCTCGTGTTGTATTTGACGTCAATGCCGGCGATCCTCACCAGGTTTTCAAGGGCCGATGTGAGCACCTTTTCCGGCAGTCTGTATTGCGGGATCAGCCAGAGCGCACCTCCCAGCCTGGCTGAGGCCTCATAGACCGTTACCCTGTAACCGCGCTTGGAGAGGTCGAAGGCGCACATGAGCCCGGCGGGCCCTCCACCTACCACGGCGACGTTTTCCTTGTTTTTGATGATGTTGAACTCGTCCTTTTCTTCCAGGTGATTGGTGTAACTGTCGGAGATGAACCTCTTCAAAAGCCTTCTCCTGATCGCCCCCCCCTGGGAGGAATAATTGCATTCGAGTTCGCACAGCCCGCAGACATATCCGCAAACCGTGAAAAGGGGGTTCCTCTCGTACAGGTAATCCCCTATCTGTTGAATCCCCTCCTGCGCCGTTTTAGGGTCTTCCGGAAGAAGGGAAATCAGGACATTCGTTCGCTGGATGTCTTCATTGATCGGGCATTGAACCTGGCAAGGAGGGAGGAACTGCTTAACGGCCTGCTCCACTCGAGTTCTTCCCCCGCACTCACTCTTCCACATTTTTTCGCTCCTTTCCCATTAATTGACATTAAACTGCCTTATCGCGCCCAATGGATCTGGGGTGCAAATAATCCGGAATGCAAGATTACGATCCCTGTTGAATCGGATTTATACACCAATCCGGCAGCCACATTTGATGCGGCAAAAAATGAGTCAGATACCTTAAACGGCTGCCGGGGGATCACTCATTTTAAGATGCAACTGCTTCTGTTTTTGAGGAGGTTGGAAACCTTGTTTTTAAGGATGTCGAAATCAACGGGTTTTTCCAGAAAATCCTCAACAGGCATGTATGAATCATCGATATCCTTGTCACAGAAGCCAAGAGGGAATTTTGAATTGATCGCAGTGAGCAAAAGGATGGGAACATGCTTGATTGCTTCATCGGATTGCCTGATTTTACGGGCAAGCTCAAAACCTGCCGAACTGTTTTCTGGAAACATGACGTCAAGTATTAACAGGTCCGGTTGTTTTGTTTTCAGACTTGATTCCGCGCTGGGAATGTTCGATTCAACCCGAACTTCATACCCGGCCTCTTCCAGAATGGTTGCTGTGGCGAAAGAGAAGTCATCATCATCATCCACGATCATAATGTAAGACATGTTTTTTCTCCTTTCTCATTTAGTTGCTGCTGATAGTGAATCGGGGAACAGTATCTCAAACCTCGTACCCACATTCGGCTCACTGGCCACATTGATTGATAATTTATGGATTTGGGCAACATGCTTGACTATGGCCAGGCCGAGACCGTTTGAATTTTTGTTATGGGAGACCGCCTCGTCGGTACGGTAATATTCTTCAAAAATCTTGTCGATTTTTTCGGGGGAAATGCCGATGCCGTGATCCTCGACAAAGGCTATTGGCCCTGCATTCGGCCGGGAACGGCACTCGACCGACACTTGGGCATTCGGATGGGAATACAGGATGGCATTTGATATCACGTTGCTGAAAAGCATTTTCATACAGTCTTCGTTGGCGTTAATCTGCACTGAGTGAAGATTTGCCTCGATCTTTACATGCTGTTTTTCCGCGGTAGGCTGCACCTGGGCAATGCACCATTTTATGATATCCGCCAGATCAAGGGATTCCGTCTGGAGTATGTCGGTTGTCATCTTCTGGACATTTTCCAGTTGCAGCATCGCCTGAATTACATCGCCGAGCTTACGACTGCGTGCCGCGATCCTTTCAAGTAACTCAAGCGCCTTAAAGGGCAGAACACCGCAATGTCCTTTTTGAATGAGTTGAATATTTGCGTCAATTGCGGCGAAGGGTGCTTTCAATTCATGAGTCAGCCGCAGTAAATGTTTCGTCTTTTCCTCTTGTGCTTCCTTTAACCTTTGATTGGTCGTGCATAACTCATAATCACGTTCCCTTACCAGATTGGATATGTAAGATACAAGGTACCAGACGACAAACCAGATGGACAGGATCATGGATGTCTGTATGACTACTGTCTGCAGATCGGGTGCGACCCTGTGCATATAAGAAGTATTGTTATATATGCTGGAAGGTGGAACTATCCCGGTGAATTCAAGAGCTACACAGCTTATGAACAGTATGGAGGAAAACGTGATAACCAGGAGGCTTTGGGTGCGGGAAAAGAAAATACATGACAGAACCGTGTGGAAAAGATATGCGAACGATATGACAGTATCAAGACTTCCCACAAAGTGAACAACTATAGTCAAAATTACGAGATCAAGGAGTATCTGGGTCCACATATTTATTATCAGGCTGCTGCCAGGTCCGGATAATCGTAATCTGTCCGCATGCCATTTAAAGAGTATATTTATTATTATTGCAGTACCGGCAATTACAAAAGGCCAGTAAAGGTCATGGCGCATATTCAGATAATTGAACAGATCATCGATAAAACTGAAAATCCCAAAGAAAAGGAGCACCCCGATAACTATCCAGCGGAAGCGGCAATACCAGTAAATATGGTCTATCAGAAGATCATTGAAGAGAATGTTGTTAAGTACTAACTTACAGGTATCGTTGGCAGGAGCCTGCACCTCTGCGGAAAAATCGAAGACATGTCCATGCATTTTTGACGAATGATCCATAGCCGTTCTTAACAACCCCAAATTTATTAAGGTCGTGCAGCGTTAGATATCCATGTTTCGCTTTGGTGATAGAAGACAGGCTGTTAACGTCAGGTATTTTGATGTCATCTTCACCGTTATGCTCAGCAGTTTATCGGTGATGCGTCATCTTTTGCATGGGACAGGACGTCACAAAAGATTTGGTCGGAGTCTCGATTGTTAGGAAACAAAAACCTTTTTACGTTACAACCGACATATCAGTGCACGGAAGGATTGAGGGATCTGAAACTGAGGTTTTAAACTTGAATATTTTAATGCGTAAAAAGATATACCCATTTATTAGCCTTGTCAATAATTTTTAGAAAATTATTCTAAAATTTTATACATAATACAACCATATGAATTTAATATACTTTACATGCTGTTACCGGTTGTTTGATGCATATCTGCCGCGTTTTATTAGCCTACTATATAATACTGTTTGATATTTGTTGCTAATTAAAGTGCGATATTTTCTCTTTAGCAAAATGAATGCGTTAATGCTTCTTGGTGGCAATATTGCCTGTTTCAAGTGGCAGCGATTGTGTAACCTGATGATATGATGAGAGAAAAGGCCTATTGATTCTGTCCGGATTGAAGTTTGTATTGCCGCAACAGGGAATTGCGCCTTATCCGAAGGATCTAAAACCTAAGTACTGTAGCTTGATGGGGAACTATATTTTAATGTTTTCAAGCAAATTTATAGTCATATGCCTGGGAGGAGATTGAAAAATGCCCGTCGATTTCCAGGGATGTTCACCGTGCTGTTCTCTAAGCATATATTTGCTAAACAATAGATTGTTATTAGTAATGATGCAACATGCTAAAATATAAGATAATATCGGCTCGATGGGAACAGCAAATGATTTTAATAGGGAGATGTGAAGATCAAAATATAAACAAGTTCTAAAAACTGGTCAGGAATTCGAGTCGTTTTAGCTGGCACCGGAATGAGAAGTAATTTTTAATAGGCAAAGGTTGTCATTCATTCTTTGCAGGTTCATTGATCATAATATAAATATTGGTTGAATCCTGGAATAGTAGAGCACTGGCCTCCATTAATACTCCGTTGTTTGAGATGTGTAACGTGAAGATGATGGAATTTTCTCCCTTTACAAGGCGGATTTCACCATGGTAATATCAACCATTTTTGAAGGTCTTACATAATATTCGGCTGAAAAGGAGTCCTCCCATGTCCGGACACAATAAATGGAGCACCATCAAGCATAAAAAAGGGGCTGCCGACGCTAAGCGCGGACAGGTCTTCACCAAGCTCATCAAGGAGATAACGGTAGCGGCAAGGCTGGGGGGGGGCGATCCCGAAGGCAACCCGCGGCTGCGCGCGGCAATGGACAAGGGCAAAGCCGAGAACATGCCGAAGGATAACATCGAGCGGGCCATCAAGAAGGGGACCGGCGAACTGGAAGGGGTCACCTACGAGGAGATCAATTATGAAGGCTACGGCCCGGGCGGCGTCGCGGTGCTTGTGGAAGTGATGACCGATAACCGGAACCGCTCCGTTTCGGACATCCGCAGTATTTTTACCAAATGCAACGGCAATATGGGAGAAACGGGGTGCGTTTCCTGGATCTTCGACAAGAAGGGTCTTATCGTTTTCCCGAAGACAGTGGATTTCGACAAGCTGTTCGAGGCGTCGCTGGAGGCGGGGGCCGAGGATGTCACCGATGAAGGGGAGCAGTTTGAAGTCATAACCGACCCGATCAACTTCATAGAGGTCCGGGAGTCCCTGGTTAAAGCGGGCTTTAAGTCCGATTCGGCAGAGGTGACCATGATCCCCCAGACCATGGTCAAACTGGAAGGGAGACAGGCCGAAAACATGCTGAAGCTGATGGATCGGCTTGAGGACAATGATGACGTGCAGAACGTCTACGCCAACTTCGATATCTCCTCGGAAGAGATGGAGCGGATGATGTGATGCCGGAAAAGGGGGAGCGCAGCGGCTCCCCTTTTTGCTTGACGCTGATTCCATCGTGCCGTAAGGTGGACAAGAGTCGTGCAGCAGGTGTGATATTTTACGCAGCACGGATCACGGAGCATCCAGTTTTATGAGAGTCCTCGGCATCGACCCCGGTTCGCGCATCACCGGCTACGGCATCATCGACAAGGAGGGGAACCGCCTCGTCCATGTGGATAACGGCGCCATATTCACCGATTCTCACCGGGACTTCCCCATGCGCCTGCAACGTATCTACCGGGGGCTGACCGAAATCATTGCGCAGTATCGGCCCGATGCCGTGGCAGTGGAAAATATCTTTTTCGCCACCAATGTCCAGAGCGCGTTGAAACTCGGCCAGGCACGTGGGGCGGCCATCGTCGCCGGAGTCAATGCCGGCTTGCCGGTCTTCGAGTATACCGCCCTGCAGGTCAAACAGGCAGTGGTCGGTCATGGCCGGGCGGACAAGCAACAGGTGCAGAAAATGCTGAAGGTGCTCCTGAACCTTCCGGAAATAGCCCAGGAGGATGCTTCGGACGCCCTGGCCACAGCGGTCTGCCATGCGCATTCCATGGGAATGAACAGCGTAAGACGTGAGACGTGAGACGCAAAACTTAGACATCTACCATTTCACAGCTCAATTCTTACATCTAACGTCTCAAGCCTCTAAAGCAAGGAGACTCCTTGATTGCCCTATTGACCGGAAAGGTTGCCTTCAAATCACCCGCATTCATCATCATGGATGTCAACGGTGTCGGCTACCGGGTGCAGATCCCTTTTTCCACCTATTACGATCTTCCCGATGAAGGGGGAACGGTCTCCCTGAATATTTACACCCATGTCAAGGAAGACGCCATCAGCCTCTTCGGATTCCGCACCCCGGCCGAAAAGAATTTCTTTCAACTCCTTATCTCCGTTTCGGGGATCGGGCCGAAAATGGGAAAAGATATCCTCTCCAACATCCAGGTCGAGGATCTCGGCCAGGCCCTTGTCCGCGGCGACCTGGCCAGGCTCTCCGCCATTCCCGGGATCGGCAGAAAAACCGCGGAACGGCTCGTGCTGGAATTGAAGGAGAAGGTGCTGAAACTGGATGTTTCCCCGCCGGCAAAGGAGGGGAGCGGTCCCGTCATCTCCCCGAACCTGAAGGACGACGTGGCGTCAGCCCTGGTCAACCTCGGCTACAAGGATGCCGTGGTGAACAAGACCCTGGCGGGCATGAAAATCCCTCCGGACGCTTCAATGGAAACGGTCTTGAAACAGGCATTGAAACTGTTGATGAAATAAGGCCGCACGAGATACCATGACCCGTATAATCGCCCCCGAAACAACCGAAGACGATTTCTTCTTTGAAACCTCCCTTCGCCCCAGGACTCTTTCCGAGTATGTGGGGCAGGAAAAGGCCAAGAACAACCTGCGTATCTTCATCGATGCTGCCAGGGGAAGGAACGAGGCACTCGACCACGTCCTCCTGTACGGCCCCCCGGGCCTGGGCAAGACCACCCTTTCCAACATCATCGCCGCCGAACTGGGGGTCAACATCAAATCCACCTCGGGGCCGGTCATCGAGAGAGCCGGCGATCTGGCCGCCATTCTCACCAATCTCGAATCGCGCGACGTGCTGTTCATAGATGAGATCCACCGCCTCCCCCATATTGTGGAAGAGATCCTCTATCCGGCCATGGAGGATTTTCAGCTCGACATCATCATCGGCCAGGGGCCGAGCGCCCGGACCGTCAAGCTCGATCTCCCGAAATTCACCCTGGTGGGGGCCACCACCAGGGCCGGGCTTCTCTCCTCGCCCCTCAGGGACCGCTTCGGGGTGATTTCCCGTCTCGAATTTTACACCGATGCGGAACTCGCCATCATTGTCACCCGCTCGGCCCGGATCCTCGATATCAGGATCGATTCCGACGGTTCCCAGGAACTGGCCCGCCGCAGCCGGGGCACCCCGAGGATAGCCAACAGGCTGCTCAGGCGGAGCCGTGATTTTGCCCAGGTCAAGGCGGACGGGGTCATCACCTTGAGAGTGGTGCAGGATGCCCTTAAACTGCTGGAGATCGATGAGATAGGGCTCGATCAGATGGATCGGATGATCCTTTTGACCATTATCGACAAGTTCAACGGCGGTCCGGTAGGGCTGGACACGCTTGCTGCTTCCATCTGCGAGGAGAGCGACACTATCGAGGATGTCTACGAACCGTTTCTTATCCAGCAGGGGTTCCTGAACCGCACCCCGCGTGGGCGAATGGCCACAAGGTCGGCTTACCTCCATTTTGCCAGGACTTTCCCCGAAGGAGCGCAAGGAAGGTTGTTCTGACCATGCAACTGGTCTTCGATTTCCCGATAAGCCCTAAATTCGGCTTCGATAATTTCGTGGTCTGCAGCGGTAACAGCACGGCCTTTCAGTTTGTAAAACTGTTGGCCTCGGATAGCACGAAAAACCTCCTCTATATCTTCGGTCCGTCCGGTTCAGGCAAGACCCACCTGCTGCGTGCACTGGCCGGCGCCCTCTGTTTCCGTGAAGAGCGGACAACCCTCCCGTACATTTCATTCAAGGATATTGACGATATCTACCGCAATGATTACCCTGCAGAAGCCGTTTCAAAGCTGGCAGAACGATTCCGGGATGAACCGGCGCTTTTGATAGACGATATCCATCTCCTCCCGGACAATCCCCATGTCAGGACCGAGCTCTGGCAGCTGTTCAACGAATTCCACGATAGCGCCAGGAAGATCGCCGTAACCGGCCTCTTTCCTCCCCGGGAACTCCCCCATCTGGACGGCCATCTGATTTCCCGGCTCCTGTGGGGACTGGTGGCGCGGGTGGACATCTCGGATGACGACTCCCTGCGCATGATCATGAAAAAACTGGCCGAAGACCGGAACATCATTCTCCCGGCGGAGGTGATCGACCACCTGCTCGTTCATGTCCGCCGCGAACTGCCGCCCCTGATCGACGCCCTGGAGCGGATCCACCGCCACTCACTGGCAACCGCACGGAAGATATCCGTCCGGCTGGCCCGGGAAGCGCTGCAGATCTGATGAATCTCCGCTGTTCGCTGGGGGAAACGCAAAAAACCGTTTGTCTTTCTTTTGCGAAAGACTTAAAATCTCTGTTCATATGAAAATACTTCTTCACATATGCTGTGCCCCATGCGCGATCTTTCCGGTGCAGGAACTGCGCACGGGGGGGATGCAGGTTACGGGATTTTTCTATAATCACAATATCCACCCCTATCAGGAATACCTGAAACGGCTGGAGACGGTCCGAAAGTATGCGGAACTGGTTGAGCTGGAAGTTATTTTCCGTGACGAATACAACCTGGAGGATTTTCTCTTCAACGCCGCCCCCAACCCTGCGGAGCGCTGTCTCTACTGCTACGCCTCCCGGTTGGAGGCCGCTGCTGCCGAAGCTGTCCGGCTCGGTTTTGACGCATTCACAACCTCCCTTCTTTACAGCAGGTACCAGAAACATGATGTCATCAGGGGATTGGGCGAACGTATCGGCAATATGTACGGCATACCCTTTCACTATGCGGATTTCCGGCAGGGATGGCAGGAGGGGATCGTCATCTCAAAAAAACTGGAGCTCTACAGGCAGCAGTACTGCGGCTGTATTTACAGCGAGAAGGAGCGCTATCTTCAGCAGGCCAGACAGTGAGCAGAGGGGATCATGGCAGGGTTGGGAAAGTCACTGATAATTTTCGGGCTGATCATAATCGTGTTCGGCATCATTATCACCTTCGCGGGGAAAATCCCCTGGTTGGGCCGAATCCCGGGAGATATCCAGATAAAGAGGGACAACTTCACCTTCTATTTTCCGCTGGCCACCTGCATCCTTGTCTCGGTAATAGTTTTGTTCTTTCTCTGGCTCCTGAAAAGGTAGTCCCCAGCGTATTCTCCCTCCCCTGTTTGTAATCCCGCTGTTATGTGTTAAATTTATTGCATCTGGTTAATTAACTGATAGGAGGTCACTATGTTTGAACTATTTGAAAAAGC